>CAZNZN010000004.1:0-50081 GCA_964577515.1 uncultured Candidatus Saccharibacteria bacterium
ATATAAAGATACTCATTGCACATATCAACTTTGATGAATGGGATACTGAAAAGCACCACGCAACGCCAATGCAAAAAAGATTTGCGGCAATGCTGCTAGATGACCTGAAAGTAAGCGACGACTTCGGAAAACGCTCTCCTTTCAAAAGTATCCTCTTCCACGAAGGATGGATACGGCTCCAAAAATATAGCGAGCTGCTCGAGTGGTGGAGAATAGCAGAAGACTTGCACCCACTGCTTTCTCGCCTTCTGGAACGACAAGTCAATGTCATCGACCTGCCAACCCGCCCGACAAACTATAAGCACCCTTACCTTCCGTAAGGGGCTTTTCTTTTTGACTATATAGAAAAAACGTGTTATTTTATTGCAAAACTTGAACACGTGAAAAATCAAAACAACGCCACGTTTACGTGGACGCCGGTGATCGGCAAACCGCATCAGACAACTCTGGTACAACACCTGCCAAAAAGTGTCTTGCAAAAAATGCTTGAGGCATTGCAAAAGAAGAAAGTCCCTGAAACCATCCGTTTTGCAACAGGAAGGTTCAGAAGTGCGCAACTCTACACGAACAGCGCAACGCCGTTGCAAAAACGGATCGCTGAGGACTTGTTGTCAACAGTGCACCCGCAGACAGGACGCACCTGCCTGAAGTATGTGTACTTCATGGGTGCAGACATCACCGTCGAACGTCTCAGTTCGGATATCGACTGGGGTAAAGTGCAGGACATCGTTCACATAGTGCTTGAAAAATACTATGAACAGGTGACCATCTTGCAAACAAACACTCTCACAAAAAACGTGGCCTAAAGTCCCTGCCCTGATGCATAGTGCATCAGGGTATTTTTTGACAAAAAGTGTTTTACATAGTATTTTCAAAAAAAATCTTTCCCTATGTTCCAGAAAAAAAAGACTCCCCCGGCAGTGTTTTCATGGATATTCCATCCTGAAAACCCTTTAGAGATTTCCCTTGAGAGGAAATACACTATCACCTCACTAGAAGGTCTACGTGGTATTTTCTCAAGGAAAGACCCTATCGAGATGCGATTTCCACAACCGGTCTTTGCGTTGAGTGCAAAAAACACGCACATGGCTTCCCCCGAACAGCGACTTATCGCTGAAAAACTTCTTGCTATCAAAAAAAGTGGCGGCGCAAGTCTTCTCCAGTATGTAGAGATACTTGGGCCAGTCATAACTGTACGGTGCATGGTCCCTAATACCCCGTGGTCAGAAACGACACAGTTGATAGAAGAAGAGTTTTCAAAGCTGTTCAACAAAAATATCCGTTTCAGCAACTCACCAGTTCCTCGATGATCTCTTGCCCTATGACCAATCGTCATAGGGTATTTTTTTGACAAAAGAACAAAGAGACGGTAGTCTGATAAAAAATCTTTTCGTATGAAAAACATTCTTTTGACAGTATCATCACAAGCAGTTGTTGTTTCTGCCATTTTCTTGTTTGTCTTTCTAGTAGGAGCAGTATTTATTGCTGTAGAAGCAGGAAAAAAAGGGCTCATCTCTAAACACGAAGGAGAAAATGAGCCCTATATTAGGAGTATTATATTACTCGCACTCCTAATACTTCCCGGGGCCGTACTCTACTCACAAGACTTTCCTTTCGCGATAGTCTTGTGCTACGTAGGCGCCAAGGCCATCCTTCTCTTGCTCGTGTACCTCGTTTACAGTGTCTTTTTTAGGAAAAAGGATATTGTTTAAGAAATCTTATGCCGTCGTCACAACGATGGCATTTATTTTTGACAAAAGAAAAAAATCACGTAAAGTTAGCAAAAACCGTTACACATGGCAACCATTATCTTAGTACTTGCGGCGCTATGTGTTATCGTCGCTGTTGTTTGCACAGTAGAGCACGCTGACATCATAGCAAGAGCTGCTCGTCCACTGCACCCTGTCATCAAAAGGAGTGCGAAAAGATATATCAAAGTAGGAGCAACTGCTGGGCTGATCGGCACACTGCTTACACTCCTTCGAGCACTACTACAAGGACACCCACTGGCAGAGTATTTTGCACTACCAGTACTCCTCTATAAGATATTTTTTATTCCTGGACTGTGGCTGATAAGCTATGTATTCCGTTCAAAAAAGAAAAAATCCTCCTGACACACAGGAGGACTTTTTTATTTCTCGTGCTCGAGTGCTATCTTGATAGCCTCTACTGCTATTTCTCTTGCTGCATCAGGTTTGAAAAACGCTTTTGCATGAGCCGCCATAGCATCATAGTGATCTTTGTGATCAAGAATAGTTTCTATCTCACTCATGAGTACTGAAGGAGTAAGGTTCATCTCTTCTATTACAGTACATGCCCCACTACGCGCATAGTGATACGCGTTTTTTCTTTGATGATCACCGTGTGCAGCAGCATATGGGATAAGGATAGACGGCTTCCCCCATGCAGCAATCTCAAAGAGCGATGAGCCTGATCGCCCAATGATAATGTCTGCAGCACCTCCGAGCATTTTGGTCTCAAGCTCATTGAGAAATGCGTAGGGCTTATACCGTGTACGATGTGTATCATCCCCAAGGATCACCCCCACATCACTTTTCACTTCTTCAAAATTTTTATCTCCTGTCTGGTGAATGACTTGGTATTTTTTCAACAAATCAGGGAGGATACGGGTAATGACCTCGTTGATAACACGAGCACCTTGAGAACCTGCAAAGATTCCTATCGTAGGAATACTTGGATCAATATCAAAAAATGATGCTGCTCCTTCTCGTGCAGCACCTGCCACAGAACGACGCACTGGTTGTCCTGTCACTGAAACACGTGTAGAGTCAAAATACGTTGCCGCTTCAGGGAAAGAAAGTGCTACTTTTCGTGCAAATTTTCCCGCCCATATGTTCACCCGACCAGGCACAGTGTCAGACTCATGAATCACCACAGGGATTCGTAAGAGTCGAGCAGCAAAAAGCATAGGAAAGCTCACATACCCACCCTTACTGATCACTACGTCTGGATAAATAGAAAAAAGTCGTACCAGCGCACCAAGAACTCCGAACCCTGTCTTGAAGACATCAAGAAAATTTTGAAAAGAAAAATATACGCGCAACTTCCCTGCAGTCACCGGAACAAACGTAATAAACATACGATCAAGTGCAGCCTGATCATACGGCTTGTCAGACGCAAAGTACATTTTAAATTTGATAAATCGCTCTTCGTCTGCAATACGATTGAGCTCTTCGGCAATAGCAAAAAGCGGGTATATGTGCCCACCGGTCCCTCCTCCTGTCAGTAGTATCTTCATATAGTCCGTATTATACCGCTTTCTTTTCGTAGCGAGAAACATTTAAAATAATCCCCACTGAAGCAAGGGCAATGGCAAGCGATGTCCCTCCGTGGCTAATAAACACGAGCGGTACTCCTGTAAGTGGAAAGAGTCCTACCAGAGAGAGGATGTTGAGAAATGATTGTGCAGTGAGTAAGGTCACAAGCCCCACGACAAGATACCGAGAAAAGGTGTCTGGCGCACGAAGCGCTATCTTGAAACCGCGGATAGCAAAAAAAACATACAAGATGACGAGGATTGTTGAACCGACAAACCCAAACTCTTCGCCAATCACTGCAAAGATAGAGTCTCCTTGTGGTTCAGGAAGATAGCTAAATTTCTGAACACTCTGACCAAGGCCACGACCAAATACTCCTCCGGACCCTACAGCGATAAGCGATTGTTGGAGCTGGTATGAAGCTCCTCGAGGGTCCGCGCTAGGATCTATAAATGTTTTGATACGGTCCATCACATAAGGGCGAACGTAGGCAAGCACTCCCACGACGACAATCCCTAGCACTATCACTCCCACTACCTTTTTCCATGACACACCAGAGACAAAGAGTATGCCACACGCTGCAGCAGTAGAAAGGATCAGACTTTTTGTGTCAGGCTGAAAAAGCAGCGCAGCAGCGACGATACCAAGAAGGACAACGAGCGGCAAAATCTTGAACAGAAACTCCCCTTCCTTTTTTCGCGTCCAGGCAAGCCATGCAGAGAAATACATAACAAACGCAACTTTCAAAAATTCAGCTGGCTGAAACTGCAGAGGACCGATAGAAATCCATCGTCGTGCACCCCCGTGTTCAAAGCCTAGCCCAGGAATAAAAACCGCGAGTGTGACTAAGAGTGCTGCAAGAAAAAAATAAAACGAATACGCACGCCAAAATGTGTACGGGATCAGTGAGCATATCCACAACAGTAAAAATCCTCCGACAAGTCCAAAGACTACTTGATTGAACAATACTCCGTAAAACTTCGTCTCACTCTTTGCCAAAATACCGAGTGATGCAGAAATAAAAGAAAGCAGCCCAATACCAGCAATCACTGAAACAATCCAAAAGAAATACCGATCAAATGGTTTTTGTTTTTGAGCAAAAGCAAGAAATCGCTGCATGATACGTGTGCCCTCCTAACTAATAAGCGCAAGTACAACCCCCATAATCGCACAAATGATAGACACGACCCAGTACCGCATGACAACTTTTTCTCGAGGCCATCCAAGTGCGTGAAAGTGATGATGCAGTGGAGCTATTTTAAACACACGGCGCTTTCCAAAATACTTGTAGCTTGTGATTTGAATAATGTTTGAGGCAGTAGTTGCTGCAAGTGGAAGTGCAATGAGCGGAAGCAGTAGTACCGTGTCAGTGAGGAATGCAAAAACAGTCAACACCACCAAGAGTCCTAGTATCCCTGTTTCCCCCATATAAAATCGCGCAGGAGGAATGTTAAACCATAAAAATGCGAGAATCGCTCCAGAGAGTACGGCAGAGAGTGCTGCTATATCGACAAGGTTTTTGCCGTATGCAATCACTGAGTAGGCACCGAAAATAATCGCCAACACTCCCCCAGCAAGCCCATCCATACCATCAATAACACTTCCTGAGAACACCGCGACAAGTACTACGATGAAAAACGGGACAAAAAGAGCGCCAAGATAGAGCTCTGTTCCGGCAAAAGGAATCGCAACACCATGCATTCCAAGCTTGTGATAAAACCATAGCCCAATCAAAAGCCCTATCCCCACCACTGCTGCTATTTTGATATACCGATCACTGATCTTATCGAGCGCACCACGTATTTGCGCAGCATCATCAATAAGTCCTATACCAGCGCCAAGAAGAAGTGCAGCAAGAGGGACAAGTGTCTGCCCTCGACTCAAGAAGTCGAGCTTGCTTGAAACATCAGAAGGAAACACTTTTGAAATGATCCACATGATAAGTATAGAAAGTGTCACCGAAAGCCAGATAATCACCCCGCCCACTCGAGGAGTAGAAGTTTCTGCTACAGCGTTACTTACTTTTGAAAAATCTTGGTTGGTGATACCTTCGTTTTCTACACGCTTCTTCTTTTTCCAAAGTTTATATTTGTACATGTAGTGCGTAAGACGCGGAGTGAGCAATATCCCTATCGCAAATGTCAGTGCGGTAGGAAGAAAGATTTTTACAACATTTAACATCATAAGGTTACTCATTGGTACTGTCGGTAGATTCTTTTTGTACTAATAATGTTTCGATTTTGGTGCTCGTTGCGGTGTATTCTGGTAAATCTTCGACACGTGCAACACCAAAGTGCTCAAGTGTCTGGAGTGTCGGATAGTATCCTACTGCGCGTCCAGTACCACGCGCCTCAATAAGCCCACGCATCGCAAGCGCGCGAAGTGAGTAGGAAGCGTTCACCCCACGAATAAACTCTATCTGTGCTTTTGATACTCCTCCGTGATACGTGATGATAGCCAGTGTCTCTGCACTTGCCTTTGAAAGCTCTTTTGAGAGTTCTTCCTTTCGAATAGCTTCAATGAGTACGCTATGCTCTGGACGAGTAGCAAGAGCAACCTCGTCTCCTTCTCGGACGAGCATCATGGCATGATCATCAAGTGATGATGCAAGTGTTGTCAGTGCTTCATCTATCTCTTGCTCTGAAACATCCAAACGAGATGCGAGCGATTTGACGCTGTACGGATCAGCGGTAGCAAAAAGAAGTGCTTCGATTTTTTGTGTAATAGTAGACATACTGTTTATGACTGTTCAGCCTCAATCGAAGGTTCATACTTTTGCAGCTGAATATCACCAAACGATGCTTCTTGTTCAGCCTGCACGAACCCTCGACGAACTAACTCAAGCATACCAAGGAATGAGACAATCACATAGACTTTTTTGCTTTTATCATCTGCGTCAGGAGAATGTACCACGATATCTTTGAAGCTTACCGAAAGCGCTTTCTGTATACGGTCATGGAGTGTATCGAGGACCTCCGCGATGGAGATGGTCTTAAATACGCGAGCCTCTGGTTTCTTTGGTGCAGGAGGTGGTACGCGGAGGACTGCCCCATCGACAAGTGCTGCAAGCATGGCAGTAGAGAGTGTGGGGTCAGGAGCAAAGACAGTCCCACTCATGCGAGGAACTCCTTCAAATGCTATCTTCTTCCCGTACTTTTGTATGAGCCACCGTGAGGCTTCGGAGACCACCTGATAGAGCGCAACTCGGCGCTCAAGGTCAGAAATAGAAGCAGACTCTTCAGTAGTAAGCTCGAGGTTTGGAAGGAGAGAACGTGCTTTGATGAGAAGCAATGTCGCTGCTACAGAAAGAAACGATGCTACATGCTCAGGATGCATCCCTTTACTTTGAATATATGCAATAAAATCATCTGTAACAGAAGCAAGCGAAATATCGTTCACAAATAATTTGCGCTTTTCAATAAGTTCGAGCAGGACCTCAATCGGCCCCTCAAACTGGTCGTGCTTCACTTGAAACTGTACAGTGGCCATATCCTCCATATACTCGGTACAGTATAACAAAAAAGCCTCATATAGGGGCTTTTTTGTTATTTCTTTTACCGCTCGTTGCTCGGTAGATGTGGTTATTTCATTCCCTTATCTATTTTCTTGAGAACGAGGTGAAGTTCATCGAGTTGTTTATCCGCAACTGGTGACGGTGAGACCATCATAGGGTCCTTACCCTCTCCTGTCTTTGGAAATGCGATCACTTCACGAATATTTGGTTCGTTCAAGAGAAGCATGAGGAAACGATCAAGCCCCCATGCAATACCGCCGTGTGGAGGTGTCCCTGTCTTAAACGCATGCAACATGTGGCCGAAGTTCGCTTCGATGTTTTCCATACTGTGTCCGAGGATTTCAAAAACTTTTGAGAGTGCTTCATAGTTGTGGTTTCGAATTGATCCTCCTCCTATTTCATACCCGTTCAGACAGATGTCGTACTGAGTGGTGAGAATACTTCCGATATCTTTTTTCTCCATGAGGTTCACCATATGTTCTGGAATAGGTCGAGAAAATGGATTGTGTGTATAGGTCCACGCACCAGTTGCGTCAGGGTTGTCACTCTTTTCGGTTGCTTCAAAGAATGGGAAGTCTACAATCCAGCAAAATGCGAGGAGGTTCGGATCGTTCTTGTCTTCACGAATGTCTGGTCGATCGTTGCCGTACTTTTCCATTGATTCTTTGTACGAGATACGAGGAAACGGTATCTGTTGAATGCGTTTTTCTGGGAAAAGCTTTGTCACGATATCGATAAGGAGCGCTTCGTTGACTGCCATGACATCATCACGTTCGACAAAGCTCATCTCCATATCAAGCTGAGTAAACTCTGGCTGACGATCCCCACGCGTATCTTCGTCGCGCATACACTTTGCAACCTGGAAGTATCGCTCTACACCACCTGCCATGAGTAGTTGTTTGTATTGTTGTGGAGACTGCGGAAGTGCATAAAAGTTCCCTGGATAAAGTCGTGATGGCACAATGTAGTCACGAGCACCTTCAGGGGTACTCTTGGTAAGTATCGGGGTTTCTACTTCGATAAACTTTTCTTTTTGCAAGAAATCACGCGCGTGTTTGATCACTGCATCACGAGCACGGATATTGCGTTGCATACGCGCACTACGCAAATCAAGATACCGATACTTAAGTCGAGTTTCTTCACCTACGTCTTTTGTATCGACATTGATTTCAAATGGAAGTGGCTCTGCATGATTGAGTACGGTGATAGTAGTCACCTCGAGTTCAATGTCACCATTTTGTTTGTCAGCGACCACGTTGCGCTCAGGACGTTTGTTGACGATACCCTCCACTGCGACTACTGACTCTGGTCGACAGGTTTTTGCTATTTCTATTACTTCTGCGCGATTTGGGAGTACAACCCCTTGGATAGTGCCGGTCATGTCTCGAAAATCAAAAAAGACCATTTTACCCTGATCACGACGTACGTCTACCCACCCTTTGATGAGCACTGTTTCCGTCGCTTTTTGTGTTAAATCTCCTATATATGTACGTTGCATTTTTTTGAGAGAGAAGAGATACAAAAGCGCACCTCTTCGAACTTAATGAGTAATGTAAGTTCGCAGGGGCGATTCATACGAACCGCGGTGCCACCCTACTTTTGTCTCTTGCATCCATACGTCACCTCCCCGTTGTTAGTGGTTCACAGGTTCTGTATGTATCGTTCCCACTATACCAAAATTTCACAATAAAAAAAGCCCCGGAATGTCGGGGCTTTTACATTTATACAATTTTGTGGATTAGAACATCTTTTCCAGAAAGGGCTACGTACATCTGATCAAGGATAATATATTTTTTTAGTACTACATGTACTTCAGCTGCGGTATATGTACGGCGGTAGTTGTATACATCTGGATACGTATCATGGAGTGGACTTTTAGGAGGATAGAGTTCGTCATAATCAAACACTTCTACCCAGTCACTGGCTCGCTCCATATTTCGACGAGCAGCAAACCACAATGTATCTACCTTATCGTCGATTTCTTTCTGAGAAATTCCTTCATCAAGCAGCTCTTGATAACACTCCCTTACTGCAGTAAGTGCTTCTAAAACTTTTCCTTCTGGTACTCCGAGTTGAGTTCCTAAATACTGTGTGTGCTCTTTAAATCCCATTCCAAATTTCCCAAGTGAGTACGCCAACCCTCGCTCGTTGCGAATCTTTTTGTAAAACCTAGAAGTAAACCCCTCATGTGCGATTCGAAGTGCAAAATTAAGTAGATGGTCTTCCTTGCTTCCTATCTGTGGACCTTGAAACATGCATGCAATGTTTGTTTGGGGAACATTTTGCTCATATAAAATAGGCGCAGTACTTTCAAGTACATCTGGATCCTCAGGAAGTTCATGTAACTTACCATGTTGAAATGAAATTGTTCCAAACGTTTGCTCAACTAAATCCAAAGTGCAGCCACCTGCAACAACAAGCACCATATTTTCTACTGTACAGTACGTACGAAAAAACGCTTCAACATCTTGTATAGAAAAACGAGAGACTGTCTCTGGAGTACCGAGCACTGGGCGCCCCCACGGAGTATCTCCTGCTACCACTTTAGCAATGTGCCAATACGAGTTATAGTCTGGCTTTGATCGAGCTTTCTCTATTTCTGAGATCACAACACTTTTTTCTTTCTTAAGAAGTTCTTCAGTAAGATAGATACTTGAGAGTGCGTGTTGAAAATATTGCCGCATATTATCCAGATGCTCCGGGAGTGATATTTCACATTCAACAGACATATACCCTATCCCTGTTGTTGCATTCCAATACCCCCCTATAGATTCAAGGAGTCCTGAGAAAGCTTCAATCGATAACTCCTTTGAGCCTGACGCAATGATATGTTCAGTAAAGTGAGCAAGCCCCTCTTTACCAATAGGATCAAACACCGCTCCTGCACGCATCATGATTTTTGCGTGGATTGGCGCGAAAGGTTTTTCAATAAATACAAATCGAAGTCCATTTAAAAGAACGCCCTCTCTTCGGGTGACTCCAAAATCAGCAAGTGAGTAAGATTCTTTTTTCATATTTCTGAACTATAGCAAATCTTAAAAAAACTTTTTAAATAGATATAACTGGTTTTTACTTATTTTTTAATAGCAATAACGTTTATGTGATGCCAGTGTTTTGGTTTGTAATCTGGATCATTTTTAGCAAGAGCTTTCTTTTGGGCAAAATCTTCTGGTTCATCGTGCTCATCCTCCTCGAAAACTTCAATAGATAATCCGCCCAAAAGTCGCTCTAGTGTGTCTTTTTCAAACCCTATTTTTGTACCAGCTTTTACCCAATCATCATGAGCTCCTATAAAGTTTGCACATAGTACCCCTTTGTGTTTTGTTATTCTCTTTAAATTTTCTAAGATAAAAATAAGCTGCGGTTTTGTAAAATGAAAAAGTATATTCTGTGCATTTACTACATCAAATGTTTCTGACTCAAAATCAATCGCCCCAGCGGGTTTTGAAAGCATTGAAAACTTTGGGTGATGTATTTTTTCAGCAATAGCTACAGAAGACGGCGAAGGATCGACGGCTACTACTTCAAACCCCTGATCAAGAAGGAATTTTGTATCTCTCAAATTACCTGCACCAACATCAAGCGCCTTATTTTTCTCAGTACAATATTTTATTACTGCAACCTCAAGATTTTTTGTATGAGATTTCTCGCCAATCATTTCGTAGTAACCACCCCAGTCATACCAGATTTTTTCATTATTGTCTTTTTTTTGGGGATTTTCTTCCATACTAGCTAGTCAAACCTACCGCTTCATATACTGCTTGAAGTTTGTTCATCGCGACGTCGTTCGCACGCATTGCACCTTTGAGGAGGATTTCATCGACAAGCTTTGCATCGTCTTCATACTTCTTGCGGCGCTCACGCATAGGAGTAACAAACTCGATAATATCTTTTACCAACATTTTTTTTGCATCACCATAGCCAAGCCCTTGTGTGTATTGTGCACGAAGTTCTTTTGAATCATTAAAAAGTTTATGGATTTGATACAAGATAAGATCGTCAGGATTTTTCTCTTCTTCTGGGCGACGTGAGTCTGTAGGAATACTCATCACCGCTTTTTGTATCTCTTCATCAGTTGCAAAGAGTGGGATCGTGTTGTTGTAGCTCTTGCTCATCTTCTGACCATCAGTGCCGGGAACCGTGGCAACATGCTCCATGATGAGCTCTGTTGGAAGCTTGAAGAGATCACCATACTGATAGTTGAACTTCCCTGCAATATCTCGCGCATACTCTATGTGTTGTTTTTGATCCTTCCCTACTGGAACTACATCCGTGTCATATAAAAGAATGTCGGAAGCCATAAGTACCGGATAGTCAAAGGTTCCCACATTGACCTCTCGACCTTTTGCCTCTGCATCTTTGAAAGCGTGCGCTCGTTCAAGGTATGGCACGGTCACCAGTGTGTTGAAGATGACAGTGAGGTTTGCATGTGCGGGAACAGATGACTGCTTGAAGAGGACTACTTTTTCAGGATCGAGTCCTGCGCCAAGGTAGTCAAGAACGAGGTTTCGTGTGTCTGAAAGCATCACCTCTTTTGTAGGAAGCGCGTTGAGTGCATGAAGATCAGCAATCATCACAAATGTTTCGTACTGATCCTGAAGGTCTACAAACTGCTTGAGCGCGCCAAAATAGTTGCCGATATGGACACGGCCTGTTGGTTTGATCCCTGAGAGGAGTCGTTTTTTACCTTGAGATACTGTGGATTTCATGTGCATATAGTACCAAAAATAGTGGATTTTTCCCAGGCGCTCAAAGTGCTACAATGAGTCCATGGCAAAAACAGACCTCTCTCAACTGCGCATCCCTCCTCACTCACTTGAAAGTGAGCAAGCAGTACTCGGTGCGCTCATGCTCCGTCCTTCTGCAATGCACGAGATCAACGACCTCCTCACCCCAGACATGTTCTACGCAAAAAAACATGCAACTATTTTCCAAGTGATGCTGGAACTCTCTGGAAGAAGTGAGCCTATCGATGTGCTTTCTGTTGCTGCAAAATTAAAAGAGAAGAAACAAATCAATGAAGTAGGTGGCAACCCCTACCTCAACGAGCTCATGGAAAACGTACCTTCTACGGTGAATGTCCGTCACTATGCAGACCTTGTATATAAAAAATATATTTTACGCAGTCTTATCGATGCTTCTGAAGCTATCGCAACACAAGCATACGCGGATGCAGATCAAGACGTGGCAACAATTCTCGATGGTGCAGAAAAAAGTATTTTCCGCGTATCATCATCAATGAATGTCAAAAATGCTTTTGTATCAATCAAACAATCAATCTTTGAAACAGTCGAACAGATAGAACACCTCCACGCACACAAAGACGAAGTGCGCGGTGTCCCTACTGGGTACCCAGATCTCGACAACCTCATTGCAGGATTTCAAAAATCCGACCTCATCATTCTGGCAGCGCGACCAAGTATGGGGAAGACGACCTTTGCACTTGATATCGTGCGTAACGTCGCACTTTCTGGAAGACCTGTTGGTATTTTCTCACTTGAAATGTCTGCACAACAGCTCGTGCAGCGTATGCTCTCTGCGGAGTCGCGTGTCGATGCCTGGAGTATCCGCACAGGACACGGCCTTTCGACACAGCACTTCACTGCACTCCAAGAAGCAGCGTCTCGTCTACAAAAAGCGCCTATCTATATCGACGACCAGGCGGGTAACTCTATCGTAAAGATGAAATCTGTCGCACGTCGTCTCAAAGCAGAACACGGGCTTGAGCTTATCATTGTTGACTACCTACAACTCATGACTACCAATAAAAACTACGACAGCATGGTCAATCAAGTCACTGAAATATCTCGTTCCCTCAAGCAACTCGCTCGTGAGCTTGATGTCCCTGTGCTTGCACTCTCGCAGCTCTCTCGTGCCGTCGAAAGCCGTGGTGGACGCCCTCGCCTTTCAGACCTCCGTGACTCTGGATCTATCGAACAGGACGCTGACCTTGTGATGTTTCTTCATCGCGAAGACCGCTATAAGGAACAGGCGGAAAAAGACAATATTACCGAGATCCTTATTGAAAAGCACCGTAACGGACCGGTCGGTATGGTTCAGATGTACTTCGATATGAAAACAACATCGTTTATCTCTATCGACAAATCTCAATACACAGCACCTCAACAAAAAGCAAAATCGCTTGATGAATTTTAATCCTTATCAATCATGGAAGACCGTATTGAACAACTTGCGCGACTATTTCTGAAGTTCCCTGGTATTGGCACTCGTCAAGCTCGCCGTTTTGCACACTTCATCCTTTCACAACAAGAAAGCTACGTAAAAAATCTTGCAAGTACACTTGTCGAAGTTCGCGCGCAGGCACACACTTGCGCAGCGTGTTTTCGTATATACGAAGGAACTCCTGGACTATGCTCTCTTTGTTCCGACACTACACGAGATAAAAATACTATCGTTGTAGTAGAGAAAAGTACTGATATTGAAGCTTTTCTAAAGACCGACTATCGAGGAGTCTTTTTTGTCCTTGGCGGACTGATCCCTATTGTTCAAAAGAATGTGGTTGATGGAACAAACGCAGAAGCATTGATTGCTCGTATAAAAAAAGATACAACAAGTGAAATAATCCTCGCTTTTCCTATTACTCCAAACGGTGACCATACTGATACTGTTATTCGTGAAATGCTTTCGCCGTATCCAAACGAAATCAACAGCTTGGGGCGAGGACTCTCTATTGGGACAGAGCTTGAGTATGCCGACCCTGCTTCCCTTTCAGCCTCATTGAAAAAAAGAGAATAAAAAAAGTCTCCATACGGAGACTTTTTTTATTATTTGATAGCAGTGATCGTCACTTTGAAGTATGGTTGTCGGTGACCGTTTTTCTTGAAGTATCGTGACTTTTGCTTGTACTTGATCACGGTTACTTTTGGAGCACGTCCTACAACAGCGATTTCTCCCTCTACCTTTGCACCTGCAATCATTGGTGTTCCAATAACAGTGTCTTTTCCGTTGTCAGTAAGAAGGACCTGGTCGAAAGATACCTTGTCTCCCTTTTTGTATCCACCTTTGAGCTTTTCAATCTTGATCACCTCACCCACTGCTACGCGGTATTGTTTACCACCAGTCTTAATAACGGCGAATTCACTTGCAGGGGTCTTTTTTGTTGTTGTTTTTGCTGTTGCCATAGAAATATATAGTTGCGAGAAGCATTATACCGAAATACTGATATTTTGCAACACCCCCAAAGATGGTACAATACCATCATGATTTCTCGGTATACCTACCACGATATTACATGGGTGGACGTCCAATCTCCCACCAAAGAAGAGCTTGCGCACCTCGTAGAAGAATTCTCTATTCCTCCTCTTGTAGCAGAAGAAACTATTTCAAACACACTCCACGCAAAAGTAGAACTCTACGACGATCTTATCTATATGATCCTCCACTTTCCGCCTTCACGTCGAGCAACCCAAGGGGCAACAGAGCAAGAAGTAGACTTTATCATTGGAAAAAAGTTTATTATTACCGCACACTACGAACCTATCTATCCTATAGAACAGTTTGCAAGCCTTTTTGAGTCTCACGCGACATTTGAGCACGAAAAAAAGATTGTGCACGGAGGATTCCTCTTTGTTGAAATGATGAAGCAGTTTTATAAACATTCCCTTCACAAGCTCGATGACATCACAAGAACAATAAAAGAAGTCGAGTACTACATTTTCAATGGAAAAGAAGAAACAATGGTCAAAAGAATATCTGATACGGGCAAACGACTCCTCGACTTCAAACAAGCCCTTCGATTCCATGGAGATATTTTAAAATCATATGAAAGTGCAAGTGCAAAACTCTTTGGCGAAGAGTACCGCTACTATGCAGAAATAGTGACTTCAGAATTTAACAAAGTAAATACTTTGCTCGAAAGTGATCGTGACGCACTGACAGAACTCCAGCGAACTAACGACTCACTGCTTTCAACGAAGACAAACGACACCATGCGCACGTTTACCATCATGACGTTTGTTCTTACACCGCTTATGCTTATCACAGGTGTCTTTGGGATGAACACCGCTGATGACCTTCTCTTTATTCACGATAAAGCAGACTTTTTCTTTGTTCTTGGAGCAATGGTGATCACTGGACTTATTATGTTCTTATTCTTCAAAGTACGAAAATGGCTCTAACACTCTACAACACAAAGTCTCGCTCAAACGAAGTATTCACTCCACTTTCTGACAATGAAGTGACTATGTACGCATGCGGGCCCACTGTCTATGACTACACACATATAGGGCATATGCGTAAATATGTTGGGGATGACATCCTCCGAAGGACACTTACCTATCTTGGATACAATGTAAAACACGTCATGAATATCACTGACGTGGGACATCTGAGCGATGATGCAGACACTGGTGAAGACAAACTCGAAAAAGGTGCGCTTCGTGAAGGAAAATCTGTATGGGAAGTAGCGCAGTATTACACTGAGTACTTCGAAGCGACAATGCGCGCGATCCACGTACTCCCTCCTGCTGTTACCTCTAAAGCAACTGACCATATACAACAAATGATCACGCTCAATGAGCAGCTTGTCGAAAAAGGCTTTGCGTACGAAACAGCGCAGGCATTGTATTTCGATGTAACAAAAGATCCACACTATGGAGAACTCTCAGGACAAAAGCTTTCTGAAAAAACTACTGGAGCTCGTGATGAAGTTGTGGAAGATCCCGAAAAACGACACCCTGCTGATTTTTCTCTCTGGTTTAAACGTGTTGGAAAGTTCAAAGATCACACGATGCACTGGCCTTCTCCATGGGGAGACGGATTCCCTGGGTGGCACATCGAATGTAGTGCAATGAGTATGCACTATCTTGGAGACACTATCGATATACACACCGGTGGTATCGACCATATCCCTGTGCACCACGAAAATGAGATCGCACAAAGCGAATGCGCCACCGGACATCAGTTTGTACGGTACTGGGTACATCATGCATTTCTCAACGTTGATGGTGAGAAAATGAGTAAGAGTAAGGGAAACTTTTATACTATCGAAGATATACAAGCAAAAGGAATTGACCCTCTCGCAACACGGTTACTCTTTATGCAGACAAGCTACCGAAAGCCATTGAACTTCACTTGGGAAAGCCTTGCTGCAGCAAACAAACTTCTTAAAAAAATCCAACGCTTTGTAGCTACACAAAAGAAAAGTGGTGTTGTATCAAAAGAATATGTTGCACAATTTACTGAAGGACTATGTGACGACCTCAATACCGCAAAAGCACTTTCTGTTGTATGGTCCCTCCTGAACGATTCGCACATAGAAGATATAGATAAAGCTGCAACACTGCTGTCTTTTGATCAAGTACTCGGTTTCGGGCTTGCAGAAGTGACACCCCTTGAGATCAGTGAAGAAGCAAAAATACTCGTTGTACAACGCGATGCTGCCCGTCAGGCGAAAGACTGGGTAAAATCGGATACGCTTCGAGATGAACTTATCGCCTTGGGATACGAAGTACTCGACACCCCTGAAGGAACAGTGCTCAACTAACTGGGGATACCAAACCCTTCCCCTGCTGCGCCGACCGCTGGAAGTGTCACAATAAATGAAGCCCCCTTACCGAGACCCTCTGAGGTAATAGTGATATCCCCTTTATGAGCTCGAGCAATTTCCCGAGCAAGATAAAGTCCTAGTCCTGACCCTCCTGTGTTGAGCTTACCACCTTCCCCACGGCTAAACTTCTGGAATAGCTTTTCTTTGGTTTCTTGACTAATACCGACGCCAGAATCTCGAACAGTAAAAATAATAGTCTTATTCTCTGTGCTACGAGTAAGAGAAACCTCCACAAATCCTTTTTCGGTGTATTTAATACTGTTATCAACGAGGTTCAAAAATACCTGTTTTATTTTTACTGGGTCGGCGTTGACCATACATTTATCAAACTGTGGGATCACTGCAGTAAATATAAGCTTTTTATTTTCAGCAGGGATCCGCATTTCACCAACAAGATCAGTAATAAGCTTTTGCAGATCAACCGGACTAAATTCGTATTTCATCCCCCCCTGTTCGATTTTTGAAACATTGAGAAGATCCTCTACAACGTTGACCAACCCTTGTGCTGACGCATAAATACGTTTGACTGCTTCATTTTGTTTTTCATCGAGCGCACCAAACGCTCCTTCGGTGAGCATTGACGCGTACCCCTTTATCGCAGTGAGCGGGCTACGCAACTGGTGAGACGCAAGTGAAAGGAACTCTGTTTTTAATTTATCGAGACCTTTAAGCTTTTCATTTGCCTGCTGCAACTCTCCTGCAAGTGTTTGAATATGTTCGCGCTGTTCAACTTCACGCAACACAGAGCGTATCAAGTTGATCCCAAATATTAACATGAGCAAGAAAACTCCTCCTCTAAAAAAAATCATTGAGAGTGTCTGCGTATAAATAAGTTCAAACAGAAGCACTGTGGACAGTATAAAAACAGTCACACCTGTGGAAAGAACTTTAATGCGAAACAGTTTGTGTTTCAATATTGCATAAGAAGTAAATGAAATAAAGGGAAAAAGAAATAGAGCTCCGAAAGGAATATATTTCGAAATATTCAATACTGCTGGAAAAACAAAATTAAAAACAATGAGGAGGGTAAACGTTATAGCGGTACCAAAAAAGATAACTTTAGTTTGACTACGTAACGGTCCTTTTGAACCAATAAATTTTTTTATTATTCGAATAATTCCTAAAACAATAAGACTAATAGTGGTTATTCCATATAGAGGAAGTAGTGGGCCATTTACCACTTCAACAATACGTCCGTTCTGTATTTCACTAACCCCCTTAAAGACATACGGTGTAAGTGTAAGCAGTGCCATAATAAAAACCCACGGAATAACAAAAAAAGTGTGAAAACGTGACCTAGTATATTGTTCTTTGGGGAATATAGAGAAAAGTTCAAAAAAAGAGAAGGCGTGGAATATTCCCAAAAATATAGTCATCCGGATTAAAAGCAGCCCGTACACAGGATTTATTAGTTGATAGTTAAAATAATTAACAAGACTCCAAGCGATAGTCACTAAAGAAAAATATAGAAACGTTCTATTAGTACTACTTTTCGTGTTGCTAAAATATACTAAAAATCCGAGCACACCTGTAGCTGCTATCGCAAACCCTACGGATAAAAGATCAATATTTTTTAAAATATCCATATACTATATAAACTCGGGATCTCTTTTTGACGAGATCGCAGAAGGTTTTTCGCTGTATCCAATACGTAGAATCATGGCAATAGTATCATTATTTTTTATAAACTCTTTATGAAGATATTCACCTCCCTCTTTAATATAAAGAGATTCTTCTTTTGTTAAGAGGCTATCAACATCATGACCTTCTATCATTCGTTGATAAATATATAGTACTCCAGCAAGCGGGTGTACAGCAACACCAAAGTGACTAGCAAGCAACCAAAAGCGTTCTACTACTCTTCCTATGGCAATAAACGAAGCAGGATTTGCTGTCGTTACAGAAAAAATAACAGGAGTAGATGACTGATACATGCGTGCGTTTGATTCAGCAACTTTTTTTGAAAAACCAATCTTTGAAAGTATTTTTGTGACAGGCCAATATCTCAATATCCGAAAAAAAGCTTGCACGGGGAGAGGGAGCTCCATTGTTTTAAGATATAATCCTCGCATTTTTTTTCGCTCTTCCTTTTCAGACCACACAATACTATCGAAAAAAAACTTATGGATAAACTTGTTCTGGAGAGCGATACGCTCCATTTGTGTTGTTATATTAAAAAGCTTTTCTTTACTTTCTTCAGTCTCAACAAAAAGAATTTGTCCTTCTGGGTTCAATATTTTCTTTAAAGCATTCCGTGTTTCAGAAGAAAGTAGTTCTTTTTTATACTCTTTTCTGTTTGTACAGCGAGAAGGCAGCGCTTCATAAAGGACTTTGTAGTCAATATCGCTATCTTGCCCCCCTTCTGAAAAATTTATTATTGCGGTGCAGTTTTCCTCAGCACTCGGTAATACAGAAATATCTGCTTTGTATCCATAATGCGAAGCTACGATGGTGATATTTTCAATAAGAGCGCCATGTGCGAGAAGTGTCCCCCTTTCGCGAAAATCAAGAAAATCATTATTCCCTTCATTTCTTTTATAGATACAAAGTTTCGAACCCTTTACTGAAAAAACCCATGGCTGACAGTTATCCCCGGAAGGAGCGTTCACACTTTCTGATACTATTTTTTTAATAATACTTTCCATATACTAATTCTTTTTTACCCAACTCTGTTTATTTTTTTTCAATCTAAAAATTTCATTTCCATATGACAAAAGTTCAACTTTTGGATATGCTCTATCTCCAATAGCGTTGTAGAGCTTACGGTATTCTGTATTAAGACTAATAAGACTTTGAAAAAGTGCTTTTGTTATAGCTTCCTTAAGTGCTTCATTCTCTGTTTGTAATTCTTCTAATTCAAGCATAACAACAAGTGTCTGCTCTGTCTGACTGTCATCTGAATCAACTCTAGCTAAAAATTTACCGGTCAATTTCCCTAAGAAATCATCTCTCTCAACAGCTGCTTTTATATTTTCAGGATATATATTAAGTGCGTAAAAAGTAACAGCAACATCTGACCTCCCAAAAAGACCGACAAACGGTAGCTGCCATTTAGCAAGATGTGGGGATAGCATCTCATACACACCTGCTTCTTTAGCAGCTTTAACAACATCACTATTCGTAAAAACAACACCTTTATCTTTTATATTGTAACGAATAAGCGGAATACCTGTATTTGCTGTAAAAGCAAGATGCCCCTCTACCGCTTCGAAATAGATAGTTTCTGGATCAAACTGAACCAAACTGGGTATAAAACCCTCTTCTCCAAATAACACCTTTCGAAAAGGCTCATTGTTTTCTGCTATTTTTCGTATTGAAATACTCAAAGGTGTTTCGTGGCCTAATGCCCCCGCATCTGCAGTTCCATACACACTAACAGTATCAAATAAACTATTAGAAACACCTGCGAGTGAGCATATCAAATCTCTCCAACGTTCAGAAAAACTCTCACCTGCAAATAAAAACTTTAAACTAAACTTATTGAGTGGAATATCTCTTTTTTTTGTTTCATTAATGACATCCATAAGAAACGGTGGGTACCCCGCCAAAATAACCACGTCAAACTGAGGAGCGAAATCTCTCAGGACTGAAAGAATGTCTTCTTTTTCGATTCCTGGAGTTATAACAGAAAGATGCATATCTTTTTGTCGAGAAACATAACGACAAGAGGCAGCGGTAAAAGTCCCAGCAATCCAGTTACCCATAGAAAAACAAACAACGACTAGTGTAGACTTTCCTTCGATTGAAAATATATCTCTAAATATTCTTTCATGGAGTACCCCCCCAGCTCTTTCCTGATCATCACCTCGAGGCCAATAAAAAGGCTTTCCTGACGAACCAGAACTTGCAGACACCATTGGTGGTATCTCTCTATTTTTTACAAGTTCTACAAAAGGAAAACGACGCAAGTAATTATCTTTGTCCATTAAGGGTACGGATAAGGTAAAATCACTTAACGATCGAATATTTTTAAGGTTAACATTGTTTTCTTTTAAAAATTTTTTATAGGCTTCGATTTCTTGAGAAGCTGACAAAAAAACTGAAAGTGGAAATTGTCTTTTTTTTCTCAAAAAATGAATCATTTGTTTTAAGGTTACCGCTCGTTAAACTGAGCAATAAATTTTTTAGTTTTTTCTTCTCTTCCAAGAATAGATTGTTCCGACATATATTGTGGAACTATTTTTTCTTCAAGACTAACGACATAACGTCCTGAAGGAATATCTTGTTTTGTGAGAATTCTTCTAAGCGCATAAGAAACAGCCGCGCCTGCAATATTAGCAGTAGTTCCTAATTGTGGAACAGAAGGAATTTTTTTACCTATAAGAGAAAGAGATTCTTGCATTCTTTCAGTTAAATAGCTAGGTCCGACAATTTTTGTTGCGAGTTGAAGCCACATTTTATAATCAAGATTTTCAAAATCTTTTGGTTCAACATCCCCAAGTAATCCATGGAAAATTGGCTGTGTAGAATCAAGATCATATCGTTCAACATCAAGTAGTACTCCATCTCCATTGTCAGTAGCCATTAACACTGGGATTTTTGCTTCACGGCAAATAAAACGTGCTGCGATCTTTAAATCAAGGCTATCCATCTCATCAACAAACACATCTACTCTTGGGTTTAAAAGAAAATCAGCAAGTGTTTCTTTTGTGATCCCCTTATCCCATAATGAAAGCTCTGTGTAAGGATCAAGCTCCCAAACCTCATGAGCAGCTATATGTGTTTTATTTTGACCAATATGAATGAGCTTTGCTCTCATACGGTTAAGATTGGTAATCTCTGCTGTATCAAAATCTGCAATCTTAATATTTTTTGATCCTCCACTAACGACAACAGATGAGAGTATTGCTGAACCAACAGAGAGCCCCGCGATTGCAATATGCGAATTTCGATAGGTTGTTTGCTCTTCTTCTGTAAGAATAAATCTATTACGAGCAGTACGGAGCATAAAGTATATATCTTCAGATACAGTTTTTATTAATACGGCACTCCAAGGAAAATATATAAAAACAGGTTCTAGTGTATTGTTTTTTATAAAATCAGACAGCATATCAGGGACACCTGGTTGTGCTTTTTTATATTGAGGATTTTTTACAAAAAAAAGCTCTTCCAGTGCTCCAGAAAAAGCATCGACTTCGGAAGCAATTATGTTATTTTTTTTAAAAGAATCTAGCTCTTTTAATGAAAGAAAGATAGGTTTTTTTAGATTTTGCTCCATAGTTATAGCCTCACTGATTATATCATAACAAAAGTTTATTATTTATTTGAAAGAATCGCACGAACAAACTCAACAAGTGACGACCCTACGGCTTCGAGTGCTTGATAAAATGGTGCGTGGGGATGGAGTGCTGGGTGTGTATCGGTCTCCAAAAACCATATTTTCCCAAATCGATCAACCACAAACTCTGATTGCGAATAATCTTTTGCTCCAATAGATTCGTGTAGCTGTTGTGCAAGAGCACTTACCGCCTCCCTTTCCCCCGGGCGAAGCCGTGAAGGAAACATTGTGTGCGGCTCTTGCCGTTGTTCATGAGAAAGTACACCACGAGAAGGAGAGGTGACATCAACAACCGGTAGTACGTAACGCTCTTTATTTCTAAAGTTATCAATGACCCCGACTGCCACTTCTGTTCCAGCAATGTATTGCTCGACAATAAATGGAGTCTCATGCGAAAGAGCCTCCTCCACGATCTGTGCAAGTTCAAGTGGTGTAAATGCAAAAAACGTATGCACTGATGAACCACCAGACAGTGGTTTTATTACCCACGGTGGTGCCATGGTCTTATAAATACGAGCACTCACTTCAGCTATAGAATCATCATTTTCTGGAATAATGAGTAGTGATTGTGGTGTTCTGATCCCAAGGGCCTTCGCATGTTCTTTTGCGGTTTGCTTATTAAAAGCAACAGCGGAGGCAAGTGTTCCTGATCCAGTATATGGAATACCGTACTGATCGAGTAGGCGCTGTAGTGCCCCGTCTTCACCAAAGCTTCCATGAAGTGAATTCCATACGTGATCAACATGCGACCCTACTTGGTCTACAGAAACAGGGATACCTTTTATATGGAGCACACCTTCTTTATCAAGAAGCATATCGATAGCTTCAAATCCTGCCTCAGCAAGTGCCTGTTGCACTGCTGCCCCTGTTTTAAGCGAGATATGATACTCGGGGCTTATGCCTCCACGAAGAATACCGATTCTTTTCATTGTAAACAGTATAGCACTAAGAAAATAACCGAAAAAAGAAAGACCCTCTGTTTTTAAACAAGGGTCTTTCTTTTTTATGTGCGCCGGGAAGGATTTGTTTCTCGGCATGTTTGCCTCAAAACCTTCACCTGCTTATCGCAGGTTACGGCCCACGGTTCAAATCCTTCTTTTTACAATACACAGTACCACTATAAAACACCGCAGTAATACCTACGGTGTTTTATATATTTTATGTGCGCCGGGAAGGATTTGAACCTTCGTAGCCCAAAGGGCGACAGATTTACAGTCTGTTGTAATTGACCACTCTACCACCGACGCAGGCCGTCTCTTCAAAGAGACGGGATATAACACTGGAGCTACGAAACAGCTTTGACTGATCGCTTTTTTACTCCTGTGTTTTGTAAAGAACTTCGTTTCTGCACTTTGTTTTTTACACTGACGACAATGTCGTCGGCGTTTGCAGAAACGGTAACAGTATCACCAGCGACAATAGTCTGCTTGATAATACGTTCTGCAACCGGATTCAAAACTTTTGTCTGAATCAGGCGGTTGAGGGGACGAGCCCCGTACTGAGGATTATAGCCGACTCGAGCAAGATATGAAAGTGCAGCATCATCAACTGACACCGCAATCCCTTTTTCCTCGAGACGACTAAGGATTGCGCGTATACGAATACCGACAATCTCTTTGATAGCCTCGGGAGAAAGAATATCAAAGACTACGATTTCGTCAATACGGTTCAAAAATTCTGGTCTGAAATATTCTTTGAGAGACCCTTCAACCTTATCCTTCATCTGGATGTATTCGGCATCTTGTGTGTTGTTGTGGAACCCTATTGTTTCCATTTTTTGGATAAACTGACTTCCAATATTACTTGTCATAACGATGATGGTATTTTTGAAGTTTACTCGACGCCCTTTTCCATCAGTAAGATGCCCATCATCAAGTACTTGCAGCAAAACATTGAAGACTTCAGGGTGCGCCTTTTCTACCTCATCAAAAAGCACTACCGCGTACGGTCGATGTCGTATCGCTTCCGTAAGTTGTCCTGCTTCTTCATGTCCTACATATCCAGGAGGAGAACCAATAAGTTTTGACACCGCATGCCGTTCCATATATTCGCTCATATCAACGCGTATAAGTGCCTTGTCATCATTGAACATAAAAGAGGCAAGCGCTTTTGTAAGTTCAGTTTTTCCTACCCCGGTAGGTCCCAAGAAGAGGAACGACCCAATAGGACGATTTGGGTCACTGATTCCTGCACGCGCACGACGGAGAACATGTGCGATACGAGTAATCGCCTCATCTTGTCCAACAACGCGCTTTTGTAACTCAGTTTCCACATGTGCGAGTTTTTCGCGCTCTTCTTCAAGCATTTTTGTGACAGGTACCCCTGTCCAACGAGCAACCACAGCAGCGATATCTTCTTCAGTGATTTCCTCTTTCAAAACACGGCGATTTTTTTGAAGTTTTTTGAGCCGTGCGGCTTTTGCTTCGAGATCTTTCTGCAAGAGTGGAATATGTCCATAGCGAATCTCTGCAGCACGCCCAAGATCAACTCGCTGCTCAGCACTTTCTGCTTCAAGGCGAAGCGTTTCAAGATCTTTTTTTATTTTTGATATATCTTGCAAAAGACCTTTTTCATTTTTCCATTTTATTTCGAGTTCTTTTGTTTTTTCGTGGAGATTTGCTATTTCGGTGTCAATATCTTTCAACCGTGACTTTACTCCTTTTGTATCAGTGTTTTGTGCAATATCTTTTGCAAGTGCTTCCTTTTCGATTTCGAGGCGAACTATTTTTCGGTGTGCGTCTTCAAGCGGCGCTGGTTTGTTTTCGAGTTCCATGCGAAGTGCTGATGACGCCTCATCAAGAAGATCAACCGCTTTATCTGGAAGGAACCGATTGGTAATATACCGCGCAGAAAGTTCTACTGCAGAAACAATGGCGTCATCAGTAATACGAACACTATGGTACAGTTCGTATTTTTCTTTGAGTCCCCGAAGAATAGCGATCGTATCTTCTACTGTTGGTTCATCTATTGTCACTGGCTGAAAACGACGTGCAAGCGCTGGGTCTTTTTCAATATGCTTTTGATACTCCTTTAGAGTTGTAGCACCAATAGCGCGTATTTCCCCTCGAGCAAGTGCTGGTTTGAGTAACTGTGATAAATCTTGAGTACCCTCTGCTGCTCCTGCACCAACGATAGTGTGTACTTCATCAATAAAGAGCACTATTTTTCCGTCAGCGCGTTCAACTTCTTTAAGAATTGCCTTTAGCCGTTCTTCAAACTCTCCTCGATACTTTGTTCCGGCAAGCAGTGACCCAATATCAAGAGAAACGATTTCTTTGTCTTTTAGTGATTCAGGAACATCACCTTTTGCGATACGTACTGCAAGACCTTCAACAACAGCAGTCTTCCCTGTTCCTGGTTCTCCAAGCAAAATAGGATTGTTCTTTGTACGGCGAGAAAGAATTTGCATGATACGCATAATCTCTGTGTCACGACCAATAACCGGATCGAGCTTGTCTTCACGGGCAAGTTGCGTGAGATTGCGAGTAAACTTTGAAAGCATCCGGAACTTTTTACTCCCTGAAGTCTCAGGAGTTTTGTTCATACGAAACTCACTCAATGTTTGCAGCACTGTTGCGCGATCTATTTTGAATTGGTCAAGAATCTCTGAAGCTTGGTTGCGGATATCAATAAGGGCAACAAAAAGATGCTCTGTTGAAACAAAGCTGTCTTTAAGCTCTTGCGCTACTTTTAATGAATGCTCAATGGTTTGAGCAAGATCAGCAGTCAAAAACATCTGATATGATGGCGCGACTGTTGTTTGCGCTTCTCCTGTATCAATCGCTTCAAGCACGAGATCAGTGAGATGTGCAGTATCAACTTCCATACGATCAAGAAGTGCCACAATGTTTGATTCTTCCTGAACAAGAAGTGCTGAAAGAAGATGGACAGTGTTCACATTGTTCTGCCCACGTTCTATAGCCAACTCGTGCGCTCGTTTGATTGCTTCCTTTGCTTTTGTTGTAAATTGTCCTAATGGAGGCATATAAAACGTTAAAAACTAAAAACAAATCCAATAATATGTTTCTCTCTGTCCTGCGGTCAAAAAAGTCGTTACGGCTTACGGTATATGGGTACTATAACACAAAAGGGTTCTAGAACGTACTGGCTTAGCGGTTATATTTTTTCATGACTGACACAAGCGCACGAACGCAGCGGAGAAGGTCTTTTTTTGTTGTTCTTCTCCCAAAAGACACACGTATTGCCCCTATGGTCTGCCCCGGGTACAACAGAGAAAGAACTGCTGACTGCTCATCCTCTTCATTTTTGCATGCACTTTTTGCAGAAACAGCGATACCCCGCGCATCGAGTTCAAGCACTAAAAGCTCACTGTCAAAATCAGGGACACCAATGTGAGTGATATGTGACGCTCGGTCCCCTTCAGAGAATATACGTACTTGAGGAATCTTTTCTTTCAGTTTTTTTTCAAAGAAAGACTGCAGCACACTAAAGCGACGATGTGTTTGTTCACGACGACTTTGCGCATATGAAAGTGCGTACGCAAACTCATGAATAAGAGCCACAGCTTCTGTTCCTGGTCGGATACCTTGTTCTTGTCCACCACCAAACAACAGCGGCGCTATAGTTACCCCTCGACGCTTGAAAAGCAACCCTACACCTTTATGACAATATAACTTGGTAGCACCAAGCGTAAGCATGTCGACACCTAGACGAAGTACGTGCAGATCGTGTGTCAACGGAGCTTGTGTAGCATCTACATGAAAAAGTATTTCTTTGTCAGGATAGTTTTTTCGAAGTGCACGAATTTGCTTTGCAATTTCTCGTATCGGTTGTACCGCTCCTATTTCATTTTGGATGTACAACACTGATATCAGCACAACAGCAACATCATCAGGAATAGTGATAGCTTTTGGAACAACATATCCGGACTCTTGTACAAGTGAACATACACGCAGATCTGGGTGTATCTGACTAGCAGTCTCGAGAACTGCAGCATGCTCAAACGGACTTGTGTAGAGAGCGATACTGCTCGCAGGCACTCCTCGAGTAATCGCTGCACGCACATACCCATGAAGCGCAATGTTATCTGATTCAGTTGCGTTGCTCGTAAAAATGATTTCGTCGGTGTGCGCACCTATTGCCGTAGCAGCAACAGCACGAGCGTTAGTGAGCACCTTTCGTAGCCCAACCCCTTCTTTATGAAGTGCACTCGGATTTGCTCCAGAGTACTCAGCAGGAATAGTGGGCACGCCCCGAAGCATACGAAAATCAACAGGGGTACTTGATGCAAAATCAAGATACACTCGCCCTTGTATGTTCTGTAGAAAACGCTTGAAAAACATGGAAAAATCAGTATAATATGGTGGCTATGATACAGAGTATACCACCGTGGCTTCTTGCCGTCTTGGCGACCCTTTGTATCAGCACTGTAGTGCTGATTGTTGTTTCTGTACAGCTCTACAAACGGCTCCGTGTGTTTATGCGAGGAAAAAACGGGGCTTCGCTTGAAGCAACACTTGCCTGGCTTACACAAAAGCATGCCCAAGTAGACGACACTCTCCAGGCGCACAAGAAAGCGCTTGAGATGATTGATGCACGTGTCAAAAAGAGCATTCGAGGATACTCACTTGTACGCTACGATGCCTATGAAGATATTGGTGGGAATCAAAGTTTTGCCTCAGGGCTTATTGATGAACACGGCGATGGTTATGTGCTTTCAGTAATCAGCAACAGAAACCATATCGGTGTCTATGCAAAACCAGTACAACGAGGGACAGCACTCGCCACACTTACTCCTGAAGAAACAACTGCGCTTGAGACAGCAAAGAAAAGTATTTACTAACACAAACCATCTATTTTTATGAAAAACATTACTCCTACACACAGACAACCAGTCATCGCAATCATGGGTCACATCGACCATGGGAAATCAACGCTGCTTGACTATATTAGAAAATCAAACATTGTTGCAGGGGAAGCAGGTGGTATTACACAACACTTAAGTGCTTACGAAATCACTATCCCCTATCAAGAGTCGCAAGCAGCACTTACCTTTCTTGATACTCCAGGACATGCCGCCTTTACTGGCATGCGTGAGCGTGGGGCAAGTGCTGCAGATATTGCAGTCCTTGTTGTCTCTGCAGAAGACGGTGTAAAAGCACAAACACTTGAAGCGCTTAGTACTATAAAAAATGCAGGTATCCCCTTTGTTGTTGCAATCAATAAAATTGATCGACCAGAGGCAAATATCGAGAAAACAAAACTCTCCCTTGCTGAGCACGAAGTACTTGTCGAAGGATTTGGTGGATCAGTACCGTGGGTAGGTATTTCTGCAAAAGTAGGAACCAATGTTACTGAACTCCTCGAAACCATCTTACTCGTAGCTGAAATGGAGAACTTCACTTATGATGCAACAAAGAAAGCTGAAGGGATCATTATCGAAAGTCGTCTTGAATCAAAACGAGGTATTGCCGCAACAGCAATCATCAAAGATGGTGTACTAAAAAAAGGACAGTTTGTCGTAGCGGGGACTTCATACACCACCACTCGAATCATGGAAAACTTCCTTGGACAGAGCATCGATGAAGCTCCCGCAGGGACACCTGTACAACTCGTAGGCTTTGACGTCCTCCCTGAAGTAGGTGCTGGAATTGTGGTATTTGATAAAAAACGCGACGCTGAAGACTATATCGAAGAAACACTCCGATCAAACAAAAAAGCTGTTGACCATACCGAAGGTGTTGGGAAGAAAATAGTGCCCCTTATCATTAAAACCGATGTCTTTGGTACTGCAGAAGCGATAGAAAAAGAGCTGAAGAAAATGCATGTAGAAGGGCTCTATATAAAGATCATCGGGAAGGGTATCGGGGCTATCGGAGAAGCTGATATCAAACTCGCACAATCAGACAAAGAAACTATTATTTTAGGATTCAACACCACCCTTGATGCTGCAGGGAGAGATCTCAATGAAAAAGTGGGAGCGACCGTACAAACGTTTGACATCATCTACAAACTTACTGAATGGCTTGCAGAAGAGCTCGAACGTCGTCGCCCACGTATAGAAACAAGAGAAGTGATTGGTACCGCAAAAGTACTCAAGACATTTTCAAAAACAAAAGAACGCCAAGTCGTCGGATGTCGTATCGTTGAAGGGACTATAAAAGACGGAGCGAAAGTCACTATTGTGCGTCGGGACTTCCCTCTCACCGAAGGAACTATTGTGGAGGTACAACAGGCACGCCAAAAACTCAAAGAAATCAGTGAAGGAGAATGCGGTCTCATGGTGGAATGTAAAACTGACATTGCAGAAGGAGATGTCCTTGAAGCATTTATCATGGTAACAAAATAAGTATGGATACAGGAAAACAAGAAAAAATAGAGCAGCAAATCAAAGAGACCGCAGCAGCGTTTATCGAACGTGAGAGCAATAAAACAGCGCTCATCACTATCACTCGAGTAACACTTCTTGACCGAGGGCGAACAGCGACTATTTTCTTTAGCGTGCTCCCAGAAAGTGCTGAAGAAAGTGCACTCAATTTTCTCAAACGAAAACGAGCAGAACTCAGAGAAACGATCAAGAAAGCACTCTCAGTCCACACTATCCCCTTTATCGATGTCATGATTGACAAAGGAGAGAAAGCTCGACACACTATAGAAGCGTTGCTTGCTTCAGACAAGTAACCAATTACCGGTCCGGTGGCCAAGTGGTAAGGCAGAGATCTGCAAAATCTCTATACGCGAGTTCGATTCTCGCCCGGACCTCAGTGCGTAGCACTGACCTCTTTCCTAAGAGAATCGAACTTGGGAAGGGGTCGGGAAACCGGAGTTTCCCGCGGGAGGAAGGCCTGGGAAAACCGTGGGTTTCCCAAGAGTGAGATAGTGTAACGTCTCGCCCGGACCTCAGTACTATCAAATATATTTGCCCGAGTGATGGAATGGTAGACATAGGGGACTTAAAATCCCCAGGCCGCAAGGCCGTGTGGGTTCGAGTCCCACCTCGGGCACAAAAAGAAAAACCTGCAGCATTGCAAGTTTTTTACAAATATTTTTTCACCTTATTCCCAAACAACTTTCTCGTCCCAAAAGTATATATGCCTCCCTTTTATATACAGGAAGTCAGCAATGTCCCTCGCTTTGCCAGCAAGGCAAGAGAGTGCGTTTCGCAGCAATCCTCTCTTTGTAGGAGCTTCAGCGTCAATTTGATAAAAAGGTGCTTTTTCACCATCACGTCCAATAGTAAAGAAAGAGTATGTTCTTTTTTCCATAACAGATTGATTTGAAACCATAGTATCACAGTAAAACGCTACACAAAAGAGTACCCTCACCAAAACAAAAGACACCGATCACTTCGGTGTCTTTTGTTTTGGTGCCCCCAGTAGGATTTGAACCTACGACCGTCTCCTTAAGAGGGAGCTGCTCTACCAACTGAGCTATAGGGGCAGTATATTCGGCAGCTGTGTGCCGGGGAGAGGACTTGAACCTCCATGGATCGCTCCGCTTGCTCCTAAGGCAAGTGCGTCTACCAATTTCGCCACCCCGGCAATGGAGCGCAGAATAACCATGATTTTACAACACTACTTCCCTATTTTCAAGCGTTTTGAGCCCCTGATGTAAGGTGCTTGACATTTTAGGTAAATTATGATACAATATACTTAAGAAAATAAATCAAAAAACCAATAAATTTTTCATTATGAAAAAAGTTATTCTGTTCTTTTCAGTAGTATTGCTCAGCGTAACCGCATTCGCACAACCCTGCAACAGCTGCCCGGTCCCCGTGGCTGGTCAGCAACAGCAGATACAACAACCGACAACATTTGTCGGCACAGCGATTTCAAACAGTCCCTTAGTACCCGGAAAAGCGTACAAAGGAACTGCGTACATCAAAATGTACACCCCTGACTTTACACAGACAGTCTCTGTCTCTGTGTGGATCATGGGGAGGGAGTATGAGACTGTGGCAACAATCCCCGATTGGGCTACGCCGAACTGTTGGCAATGTTTGTTTAAAGAAAATCGCATGGCGAAAATGAACCCTGCAACCGGAAGAGTTGAGTACGTCACTCCTATACCGGTAAGGATCCAACAATTGATTGTTGGATCCGAAGGTGACATCACTTCAGTGCAACTCAACTTGCGCTGAGACCCTGAGCATCAAAACAAACCCCTTCCATTCCTGGAAGGGGTTATTTCGTTATAAGTCGTTTCGAATGTTTGCTGCTTTTTCTGCGTCAGAAAGTATAGATTCTACAGTATCAAGTTCTTTCATCATTTCGATAGCTGTTTTCTTTGTAGCATCAAGAGCCGCTTCTTTTGCTACTGCATCAGCGAAAAACGCAAAAGCGATTTCTTTTTTTATTTGCTCAGGAAAATCATTGAGGTGTTCTATAAGGAATGCTCGAGCCCCCTCCTCATCTCCGCTTTCAATAAAAGAAACAAATGCATCGTGTAATTCTTGTTGTGTCATATATAACTCTTAGTTAAGATTACCTTTATTTTTATCAACAAACGAACCAAGAAAGATTGAGAAAACAGATCCCCAAAAACCTCCTTTTTTATTTTCAGTAAATGCTTGCTTCTGTTTTTCTATAAATGCTTTCCTAAGTTCCTCTTTTTGGTCTTCATCAGTAAGATTTTCCCAATCAACAGTACTCTTGTACTCTGCCCAAGAAGTTTCAAAAGCAGCGGTTGTAGGAATCTTCCCTTTCGCCTCTCTAAACCCCATCTTTTGCTCACGCTCAATCTTGTCTCCAACGAGATCTTTTGCGAGATTGGTGCGTATTTCATCGTTTCCCACAAGCCCTGCGACAAGTTCCCCTACATTTGATTGATGGTGTCGCATCTGTTCAAGCATTGCTTCAACATCTTCTTTTCGAGAATCCATAAGGGCAACGCGATTTTTTGACCAAGCCCCAGCAGATACCCAGTCAGCAGCTTTTCTAAACCATCCGTACCCTTCTCGGACCGCACCACGAAGTTGCTTTTTACGATCTTCTGGATCTTCAGTAGCAAGTGCTTCCATATATTTCTTTGGTGAAATATTTTTTTTCTTACAGAGATCTTCAAGTTCTTTGTCGAGAGGATTAAAATAATCTTCCTTAAAGCGATTTTGATCCTCTACAGCAGATGCGAGAAAGTCAAAGGTCCATGGATCATTCATTGCCATCCCTGCAAGTTTTTCTTTTACAATAGATTTGTATGACTCAGGACCAACAAGAGCTACAATCTTTTGTAGTTCAGGGTTATTTTTTGCATATGCATTGATAACATCTTCATTGATAGACTCTTTGACAGTGTTCGCGCGCTCTTTCCGCATGAGAAATTCTTTCCGGTAACGGTCAAGCCCTTCTATATCTGACTCTTCCAGTTCACCACGAGTAAGCTTCGCGACGAGGTCTGTTTCATCGTTATATTTTAAAAGTTCCCCAAACAAGTCACTGTCTTCCGGTTTTGCTAAGACTTCTTTTAATGATGGCTCCCATGCTGGTTTTTGCCCTTCGGGGTTTTCATTGTGTTCTTGTTGTTTTTGGTATGTTTCTAGCATATATGAAAATTATCTTTATACCCTTAAATGATACGGTTTTTGGATGATAAAACATAGTTGACAAAATAGGTATTATTGTGTTATAATATAATAGAAATTGTAATCAATAATTCTTTCACAATAAAAACTACAGTCATGACAAAAAACCCTCTTTTCAAGGCTCCCCTGTTGAGCTTTAAAAACACAGAGCCTGGAAAGTGGCTCGTGTTCGAACGGTTCGGAACCCCAACAAAAGCTATTCTCTATGACGGAGATCGCGGAAAAACAGTCATTGTTGAAGCGAAAGGTGGTGAATTCAAACACACCGAAATTGACGGCGTTGTCACTCTAAAAGGAATGACCTGGCCAAATGCTCAACACTTACTTAAGTTCCGATGGACGGAGACAATTCCGGATGAAGAGACTGCAAAAACAGCCGTGTATCCTAATGGACACCCAAAAGCTGGTCAGAAAAAATACACCAGCTACAAAAAATTCCTTCATTCAAGTATTGTTATCGGAACAAGAGAAGAAGACAATGTGCCGTATTTACGACAGAAAGAAATCCACCCGGTTGCTATAGAATTTATATGTGACGGCGGTGGTTCTTATGTCATTGTTGTCCAGGTTACTGTAGAAATACACAACCCCATGGCAGCAATCCAGCTTGAAAACTTCCTTGACTCTGCTCTTGGCAGAGTTACTGAAGCAATCCTCGGCTGGGGAAAATCAAAAACGTTCAAAGAAGCCCGCGCTATTAATGTCGATGATCATAAACAAATAATGATCAAAGACAGGCGCGGTGACTCCAGATACTATCTGGATGTTATCAATGAAGACTTACAAGAGAAACTCGGGATAAGTATCCCCGATGTCACTCAGATTGGGCACTTCATCGGTGATGCTTCAAAAAGCGTCTTTGAGAGTGAGAACAAAACACTTGAAGAAGGCAACAAAGTAAAACAGGCAGAGTTCAAAAAGCAGGCTCGACTGGAAGAGAATATTGCTCAGCAAGCCGAAAACACAACAGACCTTGCTTATAAAAGCGGACTGCTTGATAAGTACGGTGAGGTACAAGGAAAACTCCTCGACAAACAGGCTCAGATTGCAAAAAACTATGCTGGGAACAACGGACTAACGTATCTCAGTATCGGAGATTCAGGCGCAACTGGAAAAGCGGCAACGCTACCTGAAATACTGGCAGCGCTTGAAGCAACAAAACCAAAAGGAGGTAAAAATGTTTCTTAGCATTTATTTCCCAAACCAGTGGTGGGATATAGGCATCCTAGTTTTGCTTCTTTTTACACTCCCATATCTTATAAAAAAGATACTATGGTCTGGTAATAAAAGAGTAGATATTGATGCAATAATCCTATTCATTGGACTCTTGCTTTTAGTAGGAGCATGGCTTGCTGTAGCAAAAGGTTGGCCGTGGTTCTGGAACACTACCGGATGGTGGGGTGTGGGAGTCCTTGCAGGGATAGCGCTTCTGATTATTTTCAGAAAGACTATCACTGGAGTCTCTGTACCAAAAACTTTCTGGAAGTGGTTCTGGAGTCTTCTGGCTATCGCTGGTCTTACAGTTGGAGGATACTTTGTCTATCACAAACTCAAGGATGCTCGCTTCGGCAAGGATACTGAGAAGTACGAGACAGTCAAAGAGGACATCTGGTTCAAAGCCAAAAAAGGTATCCCTTTCAAAAAGGAAATCCTCAACTTCGAAGGTGAACGGTGGCCGATCGTCAAAGGTCGCGACACTGTGACCCTCACCTTTGATCCGCCCCGCGGGTCGAAATGGGTCTACAAGATATGGAATCGCCCTGATGGCAGTGTCGGATACAAGGAAATTAAAAAAATCCCCGACATTGTCCTTGCTGGTACATATCTGTACACCACTGACAAAGATTGCGAAATCATGATCAGCACTAAGAAGCCAAAGTTGTAAGTTGTGAAATGTTCTTTTGCAGATGCAAAACGCCGCCCCAAACGGAGCGGCGTTTTTTCTTTTTCTATTCACACGGATAGATAGATCCGACGTTCTCACCATTTATCTTTATATCTTTGATACATGGTGGGGTGAATTCTTGTGCTTTGTTGTCAATCGTATGTGACTTACTCAAGCCAAAGGTATTGATGAGGATGTTGATGATACCGTAGACACCAACCATGATGACTAGTCCAACTACTCCCCATATCATGTGTTGTTGTCCTTTTTTTCGAGCTTCAGCGTTGTTTGCATTTCGAATAAATTCGACAACTCCCCACAAGAAGACAACGAACGCAATAATGAATGCAAACTGAATCGCAGGGTTGATGATAGTCCTGTTGATACTAAAGACTAGTTCATTAAATGTTTTTGCATATGCGACAAAGGCATTCATGGCAGCTGCTGTGAGCCTTTATCGGCAACCAATGTTTTGGTAGTAGCGTTGTCCTGGAGGACATGGAACTGGAGCACTTCCTCCTTGACCTACACCAAAGGTATTTGTAAGAATGTTTACGATTCCCCAAATACCGACAATCACTGCAAGACCGATGATACCGCGGATCATTGCGTTTTTCTTGTTTACTACTTCCTTTGCATCTTTTTCACGGATGTATTGGATCACTGTCCAGATGAAGTAGAGTGTAGCAATCACCATCAAGAAGGTCACTGCACGCTGTGTCCAGTCAATGATACGAGTAATCCAGTTTTCTGCGTAACTAAAGTTTTGAGCAAAAGCGAGAGGAGCGAGTAACACTACAAGCGCGAGTGCTGGGATAACAATTTTCTTCATACGTTTATCGAAATGTCTAACTAATAAATAATAATTGTAGACAGTAGTAGTATACCACAGTGCTATTTACGACAAGGGTTTTTTGGGTCGGTAGTAAGACAGTCTGTTTGCAGCTGCGGCACAGTGTCACCGAGCCCAAAGGTTGTGGTCACAATGTTCACAATCCCCCATACGCCTACCATCACCGTAAGACCAAGAATCCCCCAATAGATGAACTTCTTGCTCTCCTCTCGCTTCTTCACATCAGCGCCATCACGGATATACCCCACCATTCCCCAGAGGAATACAAGAAACGCTATTGAAAAGAGGAGTGGAATAATCGCCGCTCCAATAATACATTTTGCCCAAATAAGAATATCGAGGAGTGAGTTGAACCGGATCTGTGAACACTGTGTGATACCTGGAGCACTCGTATTCGGCGTTCCTGCAATAGTCCCTGTATCGTAGCCGTTGATAGTTGTCCCAGGAAGTGATACCCCTCCAGCTTGTGTTCCGTAGTACAGATCACATTGTTGTGCATACCGTCCTGCATTTACCACACAGCAATCATATTCGTTTGACGCAGTTACTGTTGCACAGTTATTCCCCGTTTGTTGTTGCTGTTGTTGGTTGGTTTGCTGAGCGATCTCAAAGTCAGAACACTGTGCCGCGTAGTCAGCAGCATTTGGTCCACCACAACAAAGCCGATAGGTTCCTGCTGTTACAGGGTTACATTGTGCATCAGTTTGCGCTGATACGTTGTGAGGAATAGCAAAAAAGATACTAAAGGCGATGACTACTAGTGCAAAGTATTTCATATAGTTAACTCGTAATACTATTAACGGTTCCAATAATGGCATTGGTGATCACCCAAGCACCGAGGATGAGCAACGTCCCAACTATGGTGTACCAAAAGGTCTTTTTCGCCACCTTAAGTTTGTCGGGATTTCCTCGAGCAAAGACAAACTGCAACCCTGCCCAAATAAAGAAGAGAACAAGAAGAGGCAGAATGATGCGAAGCGCTGCTGTCATAAAGAGCTTAATAGCCTCTTGTATAGTGTCTACCTTAAGCGGGTTATTGATAGTGATAGGAATGGGTTTTCCTTTTGTTCCTGACCCCCCAGCACCTGCCCCACTTCCTGTACCAGTGTTTGAAGGGCAAGGAGCTTTTTCTTCTCCTGTCTCACATACTGCTTTGGCATTGTTCTTACACTCAGGATCGAGCACATCGGTTTTACCGTCGCCGTCATTGTCTTTTCCGTCGTTACATTGTGTTGGATTTGGCTGTGGAGGATTTTGAGGATTTGTTCCTTGTGCAGCTACTCCAGAAACAAGAAGTAGTTGTAGTGTTAAAACGAGAGTAAATGCAATGATGCGTTTCATATGACGAGAGTATATCATTTTTCTAGAAATTGCAGAGCGCTATCGGTGTCTTTAACTAAGACAGTGAGGAGTACTTTGACGATAAGCCACGCAGAGAGCACGATAAGTATCCCTATGAAGATGTGCTTCAAAAGGCTCTTGAGGTTGATGATCTTTTTTGGGTCTCCTTGTGCAGTAAGATATTTGAACCCAGCGTACATAAACATGATGATAATGATAGGAACAAACAGTACCGTGATGAGGAATACTATGAGGTTATTTATCGTCTTTAGTACATCAGAAAAAGTACAGTAGTTATTGCATGCGATGAGCCCGCTCTTTTCATCCCCTTTTGCTACTTCTGATGCTCCTTTTCCAAGGTAACAAGAAGGGTCTGGTTCATATGTCCCCCCTACGCCATCATAATCAATGCGCCCATCACCGTCATTGTCTTTTTGATCCCCACATGTCCCATCTCCAGTGGTTGGATCTCCTTCGGGAGCGACTGACTGCGTACCACTTTGCTGAGCATTCGTACTTGTCTGTGTAGTGTTTGTAGTTGTTTGTGTAGTGGTTGTAGTTGTTTGTGTGTTATTGGTGGTTGTAGTTTGAGAACTTTGTTGAATAGAAAAACTCTGTACTCCTTTCCAAGAAGACGCGTCGCTGTATGCCCCAGCTTTTGCATAATATGTCTTTCCTTTTTTAAGGCCTGTTACGGTAAAAACCACAGGTACATTTTGACTGAAAAATACTTGTTTACTTTTCAAGAAACCACCATCTCCTGGGAATACCCCGTCAGAGACTTCAATATTACCTACGTAGCCATAACAGGTAGCACACGTAGCAGTAACCACCGCTGTTGTTCCGGTTGTCTTTACAGAGACAACAATAGGGTTGGGATCGGCAAATACACGGGTTGCGATAGTAAAAAGACTAACGAATAACAGACTGTAGATTGCGAGACGTTTCATATATTGCTTCTGCTGGTGTATAGCGACCACTAGTAACTCCTTGTATCATATCACGAAAGACATTTTCAGTTGCTGCTGGGTTGATGTCTGGCCAGCCAAACGCGTTTAATGCTGATTTGAAAAATACTTGCACATATGGGTTTTTTTGCGGTGTGACAAGAATATCTCGACGTGCTGGTGGGAGTGCTGTTTCTCCTGCGAGGTACTCAACAAACTCTTTTCCAGAGAGCTGCCCTGCAACAGTATACGCTGCATCAAACTGTGTCGTTGCTTTTACAATAGAAAGACTTGAGAAAGATCCGAAAGTGGTTGGACGTACTATTCCCACTGGCTGGAACACCTGCGTCACATCAAAGTTGAGATTTGGGTTTCTCTTTTGGAGAGTAAAGAGTTCGCTTGCACGCCCTATGTAGAATGCACTTTTTCCTGAAAGGAACATATCGAGACCGCTCGACAATGTCTTGTTCCAAGAATATGTATCACTTGTCGGATTTGAAAAGTTAACAAAAAATGCGAGCGCGCTTATCACTGGGTTTTCTTCTGATGCACCTGTGGTAGCAAGAGTACTTGTATATGACTGAGTCACCGTATCAAAAGTAGTAATAGGATTCCCCACCTGAAGAAAGAGTGTTGCGAGAATATCTTTGAAATGGTCAACGTTACTATATTCTCCAAAAGGAAGCAGCGTCTGCGTAATCGCACCTTTTGCATTATTTTTCACAAACTGTGGCATAAGAGACACGAGCGATGTCCATGTTGTTGGTGGGACAACATAGTTTTTTCCAGCAAGCATATCTTTGTTGTAGTACGCAACAACAGGATCAACAAGAAGTGGTAGGGCCATCACTCCATCTTGGGAGAGGAAAAGCGCGCTACCATCAACATAGGTGTCCCGGAAACTTCGCTCTGGATATGTAGTAAAAGGGATAGTGTACACTCTATTTTTTATAGAAAAAAAGTTCTCCGAATCAGTAATCAGAAGATCCGGCTGTTGCCCTTCAGCTAAAGCAGCAGTAAGTCTCCCTGCAAGAGCATCCCCACTCACCTCTTCATAATAAATACGCGTTGATTTGTTTTCAATATTGAGACTATCGATATATGGCTGTACCACCGTTGAAGGATACACACCCCACACTGATACCGTGGCAGCACTTGAAGAAGACTGAGAAGAAGACCCTACTTTGATAACGCCTGCGAATATCAAAATAGCACCGATAAATGCTGCGATAGAAACACCGATGAGTATTGTTTGAAATGGTAGTTTCATGAATAAAAAAGTAGCGTATTACTTCTTGAAAAGTATAGCATAGTGATGTTCACCTCCAGGAATTGTCTCAGAAAGTTTTGTACACCCAAATGATGTAAGTAACTGCTCTGCTGTTTGTTTCTTGAAGACTCGGTCAGGGTGCGGACCAAGACCACCAAAAGACTCTTCCCAATCCACAACAAGCAACCTCCCTCCGGGCTTAAGTACACGAAGGGCCTCCTTGATACATCCGTGTTTGTCATCGAGTTGGAACAAAATATTTGAAAGAATAACAAAATCCACACTTTCACTATCAAGCTTTGATCCTCCAGGTACTTCTATGTCTCCCCATAACGGAAAAATATTTTTTATTCCTGCGTCTTTTACCTCACGAGTGATGCGTGCAACAAGGTCGCGATTTATTTCAATTGCAAAGACACTTCCCTGTGTTACAAACAACGATATCGCTCGAGCGACAAACCCACTTCCTGCACCAAAATCAGCTACTGTATCTGTAACTTGGAGGTTGCACGCAGCGATAGTCCGCGCAGGGTCCATAAACATATACTATAAGTATAGCAAGCAAGTGCAATAAAGTAGAGCGACAGCTCTTACAAGCACGTCACTGATGCGAGCGAGTCACCCGCACGAAGCTTCATAATAGTTACCCCTTGTGTTTGGCGTCCTGAAGAAGGAATAGTGTTGAGATCTACACGAATCACTTGACCTTTCTTTGACATTGCCACGAGCTCCATATCATCCTGTACTATTTTCCCTACCATCAGCTTCCCTGTTTTTGCTGTTACTTTTGATGTTTTGATACCAGAACCTCCTCGTTTTTGTACTTTATATTCGTCAATCGTTGTCTTTTTCCCAATACCGTTTTCCCCCATAACAAGCATGTAGGTCTTTTCTTTAGTAGTCACCACATCGGCACAAATAAGCGTGTCCCCTTTACCAAGCTTGATAGCGCGTACCCCTCCTGCAGTTCGGCCCATCTCACGAATATCTTTTTCATCAAAACGAATAGATTGCCCAAGCGCTGTCGCAAGAATGACACTGCTTCCTTTTTGTACACGAAGCACTGCTTCAAGTGCATCGCCTTGGTCAAGACGAATCGCAATCAGGCCACTGCGACGAACGTCTTTGAAGCTTTCATAAGAAACCTTCTTTGCAACACCTTTCTTGGTCACCAACATGAGAGATGCTTTTTCTGCTTTTACTTGTTTTGGCACAGCAAGAATAGACGTAACGCGCTCGTCTCCCGCAAGTGAAAGGAAGTTCATGATTGATTTCCCCTTCGTCGCACGGCGACCTTCAGGAAGTTCATACATTTTGATTTGATATGCCTTGCCTTTATCAGTAAAGAAGAGCACGTCACTGTGTGTGTCAGCAGTGAGAAGGTGTGTGACAAAATCTTCTTCTTTTGTTTCAAGATCGATTACACCGACACCACCTCGATGCTGTTTCTTGTATTCAGTAGGATCAGTACGCTTTACATACCCGCCCGAAGTAAAGACCAGCACAGAATCTTTTTCTGGAATGAGATCTTCGTCAGATATCTGTTTAGTCCCACCTGCAATAATCTTTGTCTTTCGTTCGTCAGCATACTTTTCCTTGATATCGGTAAGCTCTTTTGCAATCACTGCAAAAATCTTCTTTGCGCTTTTGAGCAATGCTTCAAGTTCAGCGATAAGCGCTTGTTTTTCTTTGAGTTCTTCTTCAACTGCTTTTCGTTCGAGTCCAGCGAGTTTTTGCAAACGCATTTCCAAGATAGCAGTAGCCTGCAAATCAGAAAACTTAAACTCTTTCATCAAGTTTACTTTTGCCACCGCAGCGTCTTTTGACCCACGAATAAGCGTGATAATACGATCAATGTGGTCAAGGGCTTTCTTAAGACCGAGGAGGATATGCTCTCGCTCTTTTGCTCGCGCAAGATCATACTCAGTACGTCGTCGAACAACAGTCTCTCGGTGACTGATAAATGCAGTGAGAATAGACTTGAGAGAGAGTGTTTCTGGAACACCATCCACGATTGCCACCATATTGTAGTGAAATGTTTGTTCAAGTTGCGTATGTTTATAGAGATAGTTCAGTACTTTTTGTGGATTGATACCATTTTTAAGTCCGATTACTACACGCGTATCTTCAGCGGAAAGATCGTCGAGCGTTTTGATACCTTCTATTTTCTTTTCTTGGTGCAAAAGTGCTATTTGCTCTACAAGTGATGAGCGGATCACACGATACGGGAGTGAGGTAATGACTATTTGATACTGACCATTTTTTTGTTCAACTATTTCTGCTTCTCCACGACACACGACACCACCACGCCCAGTAGAGAGTGCTTGCGCAATGTCTTTTTTGTTAAAGGCAATTCCGCCTGTTGGGAAATCAGGGCCTTTTACTATCTCAGCAAGATCTTCGTTTGTCGCATCATCGTTTTCGATAAGATGTACACACGCATCAACTACTTCACCAAGGTTATGCGGTGCAATGTTACTTGCCATTCCGACAGCGATACCAAGTGTTCCGTTGAGCAAAAGATTTGGAACAACCGTTGGGAGTACTTCTGGCTCTTTACGAGTTGCATCGTAGTTCGGACGAAAATCAACAGTCTCTTTTTCAATATCGCGAAGTAGCTCTGAAGAAACTTTTGACATACGCGCCTCCGTATAACGCATTGCTGCAGCCCCATCACCATCAATAGAACCAAAGTTTCCCTGCCCTTGTACAAGTGGATACCGTGTAGAAAATTCTTGCGCAAGGTTTACCATTGCATCGTACACAGAGGTATCGCCATGTGGGTGGTACTTACCAAGCACGTCTCCAACAATGAAAGCGCTTTTACGGAACTTCGCACTTGCAGTAAGACCGTTCTCATACATTGAGTACAGAATACGACGATGCACCGGCTTCAACCCGTCGCGCACATCAGGAAGTGCACGTGCAGTAATCACACTCATCGCATAGTCGAGATATGATCGTTGCATTTCTGAAACAATACTTACCGGCACAACACCTTCGTGTCGAGGAAGATGCTCTTCGTTTTGTGGTTCTGTCTTTTTGGCCATGAAATATAAGGGTTATTGTCCGTTTAGTATAGCACGATTTTTATCAAAAAATGATTGCGTCTGTTCTAAAATCGTTGCATAAAAAGCTGAAAAACCTTGCAATGTATCGTTTTTTTGTGCAGGCTTTCTCTCTCCTGTATACAAAAAGAGTAAAACACCCAACAAAATAACCCCCGCACCGATGGTGATCCCAAGTGCAATCTTTTTTCGAACATACGCTGTGTGGTGTTCGAGCATAAAAAATAGTAGTTACGCTTGTGGTGCGAGCGCGATGATATACCCCGCCTTACCGTCAAGGTCTTTTCTTTTAAGTGTCGCCTTATCAAGTACTTCGACTTTTTCTTGCCCCCCTTCTTTTAAGAAGCGCGCGAGTGATGCATCGTCAGTTTCTAGTGGCACGATAACATTTGGCTCAAAGGACGTAGCTACTTTGTATGCATGTGCTGCATCAAAGACCTCTCCGCCACCTATCGGCACAAATATCATATCGGCATTGGCGAGGAGTTCTTTTGCTTCTGGAGAGAACGTTGACTCTTCAGCGACAGCCCCTACAACACCTATCTTGATATTGTCGAGCTCAAATCCGTAGACAGTGTTAATGTATGTTTTGCCATCAATCACGACAGTACTTTTTGCACCAGTAATAAAACAATCGTGTACTTCGTAACTCCCCGGACCATCAATAACAAATGGTTGCTTATCACCAAGAGTGACTGTTTCTGGATTTCCATAATCAGAATGTCGTACGCTCATAAGTGCTATATCCGCTCCGAAACGAGGCGTTTTCCCCTTAAAAGCTTTTGCGTCCTTCGCAGGAGGATTAAGCGCAATCGTGAGGTCACCAAGAGTAAGTTTGCAATATTGTTTGCCGTAGTATGTAATAACCATACACAAGATAATAGCAGAAAAGGCCTATCTATAAAAGGCGCTCAGAAACTTGAAATACTACTCATTGTATGGTACTATCCCCTCACTCTTGATAGAGAGTACTTAACAAATAACCTTTTGGAAATAACCCCTTTTTGTGAGCCTGAGCGCAGGGATAAAAAGGATATCCAAAAGGTGGCTCCGCTTCCAAGCGGACAACGCCACCTTTTGTGTGGCATTTTTTTATGAAAGAAGACACAACTATAAAACAAGATACTGAAAAAACACGACCCGCACTCGAAGAGATTGTCGAAGGTCCAGTCATCGGTATCGACAAAGCAGCCGTTTATGTTGACCTCACTCCTTATGGAACTGGGGTGATTTACGGACGAGAGTACATCGCTGTACGCGATCTCGTGAAGAAAACAAATATTGGTGACATGGTGAAAGCCAAGGTTGTCGATGTTGAAAACGAAGACGGCTACGTAGAACTTTCTTTGAAAGAAGCAAAGCAGGCACTCATCTGGAGCGAAGCCGAAGGAGCAATCAAAGACAAGACTATTTTTGACCTTACAATCAAAGATGCAAACAAAGGAGGACTTATCATCGATTGGCAAGGAATCTCAGGATTCCTTCCTGCATCACAGCTCAAACCTGAACACTACCCTCGTGTTGAAGATTCTGACAAAGATAAAATCTTGAAAGAGCTCAAAAAGCTTATTGGCACCAAACTTGCAGTCATGCTTATCAGTGCAAATCCAAAAGATGGTAAGCTTATCTTTTCTGAAAAAGATGGCAACAACGAAGAACGCCAAGAAGTGGTCAGCAAGTATGCCGTTGGCGATGAGCTCACCTGTGAGGTGACCGGTGTCGTAGACTTCGGCGTCTTCCTCAAGATTGAAGACGGTCTCGAAGGCCTCGTCCACATCAGTGAACTTGACTGGGGACTTGTTGAAGATCCACGCAGCATGTTCAAGCTCAAGGATAAAGTGCGTGCAAAGATTATTGATATCAAAGATGGAAAAATCTCACTCTCTATCAAAGCACTCAAAGAAAATCCTTGGAAAAGCGTAGAGGGCTCACTCAAAAAAGGTGATGTCGTCAAAGGTGTTGTCCTTAAATACAACAAACACGGTGCTCTCGTTTCAATCCGCGAAGGTGTTGCAGGACTCGTCCACAACTCAACCTTCGGAGGAGAAGATAAGCTCAAAGCTGAACTCTCTCTCGGAAAAACATATCCATTTACTGTGACACTCTTTGAACCAAAAGAGCAGCGCATGACCCTCGTCTTCGGTGAACACAAACTCGAAGATCTTCCAAAAGAAGAGAAAGGAAAGAAAGAGTAATTATTCTTTTATAAAAAAACCGCTATACAGCGGTTTTTTTAGTTATACATGTTCATGATGTCTTGGAACAAAACACCACGAGAAAGTTTCTCAATTACTTCGCATGCTTGCTTGACTCCTTGCTCATGAAGCTCTTTTTCAAACGGAGCAAACGGTTTTAAGAGAAAGTTTTGAAAGCCATCTGGAGGAAGGATATGGCTCTTGAGCTCATCATGTACCGGACGTACTCCAACACGGATACGAAAAAAATCTTTGGTACCGAGATGATCAATAATGCTCTGTACACCATTGTGCCCTCCTGCTCCACGACCAAACGAACACTTCACCTGACCAAGCGGGATATCAATATCATCGTACACAACTACCGGAAGCTCTTTGTATTGCTGGAAGAGTTTCTTTGCGCAAAGCCCTGAATCATTCATCCAGGTGGTTGGTTTCGCAAAAAAAAGTGCTCCTTGTACTGCAACAAGTGCTTCAAAGACTGCTTTCTCTGAAAAAGAACTCTCACTATCCTCCACATATGCGTCAAGCACTTGAAACCCGATGTTGTGGCGATCAAGCGCGTGTTTTTCTGTAGGATTTCCGAGCCCGATAATAATCATATACTTCTTATACTGTACCAAAAATTGCCGTTTGTCGCCTCCCCTTTTTTCGTCTATACTGTGCACAATTCATATGGAACAACAGAACACAGTACCAGGAACCCCTGACACCCCTTCTCGATGGAAGAGATTACTAGAAAATGTTGCATATATCGGTGCAGCTATTATCCTTGCAGTGTTTGTCCAGCATTTTCTTATCCGTCCGTTTATCGTCAACGGAGCTTCTATGGACCCTACGCTCACTACTGGTGACTATCTACTCATCGATCGCTTGAGTTACCGGCTACGTGCACCAGAGCGCGGTGACGTCATCGTCTTTAAGTCACCGCCAGAACCCGACAAATATTTTGTTAAACGTATTATCGGACTTCCTGGAGAAACAGTGGTTATCAAAAAAGGTATCGTATCAATCATCAACACAGCTCATCCTGATGGACTTATTTTAGATGAACCTTTTATTACCCATAAAAAAAATGATGACACGATGACGTTCACTGTTCCTGCCAACAACTATTTTGTTATGGGAGACAACCGCGCAGGAAGTTATGACTCACGCATGTGGGGCATGCTCCCAGAAAAAAATATTGGTGGAAGAGCGCTCGTTCGCCTTCTCCCTCTTACAGAGATTGACTATCTCCCTGGTAAGGTAGAATACAAATAGTAAAGAGTATATATGACAAAACAACCAGAAAAAAAGAAGACACAGCAAGAACTTACAAGTCCGAAAGGAATGCGTGACATTATCGGCGAAAGCTACTACCGATTTCAAGGATTGTTTGAAAAAGCACAGGAAGTCGCTGTGTATTATGGATTTACCCCAATCGAAACTCCTGTACTTGAGCACGAAGAAACCTTTACTTCAGCAGTAGGAGTCGGTACTGATATCGTCGACAAAGAAATGTACACACTCAAAACAAAAGGCGGCGATCATCTTGCAATGCGTCCTGAACATACTGCGGGACTTATGCGTGCGTACATACAAAACGGCATGCAATCCCTTCCTCAACCAGTCATGCTCTACCACTCAGGGCCAGTATTCCGTCACGACAACCCGCAAAAAGGGCGATACCGCCAATTCTATCAGTTTGACGTGGATGCAATTGGAAATGAAAAAAGTGTCGTTGATGCACTCGTGATTCGCACTATTTATACAATCCTTGAAGAAGCAGGAGCAAAAGACCTCGTCGTGACTATCAACTCTATTGGGGATAAAGAGTCTCGCCCAGCCTATATTCGAGAGTTAAGTAACTACTATAAAAAACATCTCAAAGATCTCTCTCCTATCGACCAAGAACGCCTCAAAACAAACCCTCTTCGTATCCTTGATTCAAAAGATCCAAAAACCAAAGAGATCAACATGGGAGCACCAGATGCTATCAGCTTCCTTTCTGCATCAGGAAAAAAACATTTTAAAGAAGTACTTGAATATCTTGATGAGATGGGTATCCCTTATCAAATAGACAAGACGCTTGTCCGAGGACTTTCATACTATACGCACACAGTGTTTGAAATCATCGAAACAACAGAAGACGGCGGACAGATGACTATCGCAGGTGGTGGCCGCTATGACTACCTTGGAAAAGCGCTTGGTGCAAAAAAAGATATCCCTGCTATGGGAGGATCTATCGGTATGGACCGCATTGTAGAGCGACCTTGGTGCAAAAACCTAGCGCCCCGTATCATGAAAAAACCAAAAGTATACTTCATTCAAGTAGGGTTTGAGGCAAAACTCAAAAGCTTGAACATTATTGAAATACTCCGAAGAGCGCATATCCCTATGATACAGTCTCTATCGAAAGATTCGCTCTCTGCACAACTCGCTGTTGCTGAAAAATCAGGAGCACCATATGCAATCCTGTTTGGACAAAAAGAAGCGATGGAAAAAAGTGTCATCGTTCGCAACATGGAAACCCGTTCACAAGAAACAGTGAAAATAGATGTGCTCCCTGAGTACCTCAAACACTTAAAATAAATCATTATGATTATTCAAGAGCCACATGCCACACTTCGTACTATCGCAAAAGAAGTGCCGCAAAATGCTATCACAACACCAGAGATACAAAAGGTACTCTCTCAAATGAAGAAAGCGCTTCGCGAACAAGACGATGGTGTAGCTATCGCTGCACCACAAATCGACGTTCCGTTGCGGATTTTTGTAGTATCAACAAAAGTACTCCCAAAAGAAGGGGCTGATCTTGCTTTCATAAACCCCACCTTTGTCCGCTTTGGAAAGAAAAAGGAGCTCATGTCAGAAGGATGCCTTAGCGTTAGATGGAAATATGGTATGGTAAAGCGCGCAACTACTGTGACTGTCAAAGCATACAACGAACAAGGGAACGAGTTTGTAATGAGCGCAAAAGGATTACTTGCCCAAATCTTCCAACACGAAATAGACCACCTCAACGGAATACTCTTTATTGACAGTGCAACAAACATTGAAGATATCCCACCAGAACACGGTGTACACTAGTACTATATGAAGCACTATCGTTTCGTTTTTTTTGGAACCCCTGAAATTGCAGTGACTGCACTCAAAGGACTTGCAGGCGAAGGGCTCATTCCTTCGCTCATAGTGACAGCACCCGATAGACCAGCTGGGAGAGGTATGCGGTTGACCCCAAGCGCCGTAAAACTATATGCGCAAGAACACTCACTCCCCTGCATCACTCCTGAAAAAATAACAACAGAAACTACCACTGCTATCAATGATGCGGGGCCATGGGACTTTTTTGTGGTTGTTGCGTATGGGAAAATACTACGTCAACCACTCCTCGACATCGTAAAGGGGAAAGTAATAAACATACACCCGTCACTGCTCCCACACTATCGTGGACCGTCCCCTATCGAATCAGTCCTTCTCAGCGATGACCAAATCACTGGAGTAACTGTTATGGAGATTGATGCTGAGGTAGACCATGGACCTATCATTGCCCAAGAATCCTTTCCCCTTGCGCTGACAGACACAGCTCCAGTGATTGAAACAAAAAGCGCACTGATTGGCGCACAGTTGATAGCTGAACACATCGAATCATATCTCAACACTACACAACTTCCTACGCCACAAGAACACACACAAGCAACGTTTACTAAAAAAATACAAAAGGGTGACGGCCTTCTGGACGACACATTGAGTGACTGGGAAAAATGGAAGAGGTATCGTGCATACACACCATGGCCAGGAGTACGTATTGTCGTACAAAAAAACAATATTCCTATAACGGTGAAGATAAATACCGCACACTATAGTGATGAGCAGTTTATTATCGATACATGTACACCTGAAAACGGAAAACCACTGTCCAAACAGCAGTTCGAACAGTGGCTTCTTCAGTAAGAGTAGCTTATTTACTTCCTCGGAGAATACTTTTTATCTTTCTTGCACCACGCTTCCAAAGCGCTTCTTTTTTTCCTTTTGCTGAAGTCAGTGCGCGTACTATTTCATCACGAACATCATCAATAGCTTCATAGAGATCTGATTTTTCTGAAGCCGCATAGTGCTGCTTACCAAGTACAGTGGTCACCGTCACTTCTGCACGAAACACGTCGCCATTTTTATGGTGATCAGTAGTCTTCCCTATTTCAGCAACAATATTCATATCTCCACCACTATACTTCGAAAGTGCATTGAGACGCTTTTCAGTATAGTCCTTGAGTGCAGGGGTAAGTTCTATGTTTGATGCTTTGATTGAAATATTCATACTCCTTTAGTATACCATTTTGACCTCTCTATAGGGTGAGAATCATCATCACGTTGGTTGTCCCCGGGGTACCAAACGGTATTCCTGCGGTAGCGACAATACGGTTACCTTTTTGTGCCAGCCCTAACGCATGAAGCTTTGCACCAATAGTATTTACAAATTGGGTACTTCCAGAAAATGGCTTTATAACATATGGATATGCTCCAAAAATAAGCTGTGCCTTACGGGCGGTTTTTTCATGAGGTGTCAAAACAATGATTGGTTGTTGCGGCTTGAATCGTGCAATCATACGAGGAGTAGACCCTGTCTCAGTAAGAGCAACGATGAGTCGCGCATGTATATCTTCTGCATTGTGCACCACTGAAGCGCTCACAGAATCTACAATATCGTTGTGATGCACCTTCATACGCTTGTGTGTACCGATCTGCTTTTCTGTTTCTACTGCAATATGCGCCATCATCGTCACTGCTTCTTTTGGAAACTGCCCAAGCGCTGATTCTTCTGAAAGCATCACGGCGTCTGCCCCATCAAAAATAGCATTTGCGACATCAGAAACCTCAGCACGTGTTGGAACCGGAGAGCTGATCATAGACTCAAGCATCTGAGTAGCAACGATCACCGGCTTCCCTACTTCGTTACATTTCTTAATAATCATCTTTTGTACTGCAGGAACTTTTTCTGGGCCAATCTCTACTGCAAGATCTCCGCGAGCAACCATAATACCATCAGTTACCGCAATGATTGACTCAATATGCTCCACCGCTTCTTGTGTTTCGATTTTTGCAATGATTGCTTGGTCACCCTTTTGCTTTTTGATAAGCGTACGAAGGTCTTCAATATCTTTTGCGGTGCGGACAAAAGAGAGCGCTATAAAGTCCACTCCTTGAGCAATACCAAATGACAAATCTTTTTTATCTTTTTCAGTAAGTGCAGGGATAGAAAGATACGCCCCAGGGATATTGACCCCACGACGACCTTTTGTTGTACCTCCGATAATAACTTTAGTATGGATTTCTGTTCCTATTACCTTTTCAACAACAAGCTTCTTCTTCCCGTCATCCACCATAAGCACCATCCCTGCTTTTATATCTTTTTCGATATGTGGATAGTTGAAATACACTTTTGTTGCGTCGCCAATACAGGTCTTATCACCAGTGAGGATAATTTTCTTTCCAGCAACAAGTTCTACTGTAGGAGTACTAAAATCCCCAATACGAATCTTTGGACCAGAGAGGTCTTGCAAGATAGCAATTTGCTGTTTTTCTTTTTTAGCAATTGCACGAATGAGTTTGATACGTTTTTCATGGTCAGTTTGCTCGCCATGGCTCATGTTGGTACGACACACATTTACCCCTGCCTTGAACAGCGCAGTAAGCATATCTTTTGTATCTGACTTCGGACCTATCGTTGCAACAATTTTTGTTTTTTTCATTACTATTCTCTCTCAAAAGGATGGATTTACTTGCTAAAAATGATGGGGCGCAAAGGAGGTATCCCAGCGCTTGTCATCCCCTAAAAGCCGTTATAGTATAGCGCTATGGGAAAGATTTTAGCAATTATCCTGGTGGTAGTAGTACTGTGGTTTGGGATTCCAAAGATAGCCCAAGCACAGTGGTTTGCCCCTACGCTCTATCCGAGCTACTGGTGGGGATCACCTGTCTACAACTACCAACCACAGGCACGCCAGCAAGGCTACGGGTGGTTTAACCTCTCTTTCTGGAACGGACAACCCAGCGTACAAGCTGGCTACAGCCAGGGCTGGAATACATGGAACCCTGGCACTGTATGGGGAGGAGGTGCACAAACGCTTCCGTACTATACCGGTGCAGCAAGTGCCTACGGTGGCTTTTGGTAATCCTTTTCTAGGAGCACGAAATGTGCTATAACTAGAGGGCTTTTTCTTGTGCAAAAAGCGACATATTCCCTGGTAGCTCAGCGGTAGAGCAGTCGCCTGTTAAGCGATTGGTCGTAGGTTCGAATCCTACCCGGGGAGCCAAATTGTATGTTGTGAGTTTGTTGCCTCGGCGCTTCGCGCCTCGGCAGG
>CAZNZN010000005.1:0-40573 GCA_964577515.1 uncultured Candidatus Saccharibacteria bacterium
CTGAGAGGGCCAAATAATCCACTCGCTGGAGAAACTCCGCGGAGTGATTGCCACTTCATTACAGCAGCCTTAGTTGCTGGTCCGAAGTAGGTTGTTTCCATACCAGGAGAACCAGCTCCTGATACAGCAACTTTAGTGTCAGCACACATGTTGAGGAACATTTGAAGATCCTTCACATCTGCACCACGAGCACCGAGTTTAAGAGAACGTGACCATGTCATTGCGGCACTACTTGAAGTAGCAGCTACGAATGCAAGGACAAGTGCTCCTGCGAGTACTTTTGTAAATTTAGACATAGTTTATTTATCTTTTGTAATGGGTATACGTTTATATATTGTTGTGTGTAACATCGACAATGTTACGAACTGTATACCTTTGTCATAAGAGTTCGGTTTTTATTACCGTTCCGCTTTTGACTATTTTATCTATTTGCACATGCATATATAGATTGTATGCATCTGCCATGTCGACAGGGCCGATATCGTGTCTCCTTTGCGAGCAGTATTGCTACTTCTCACGCAGAAAACAAAACAAGGAATGTCGACTGAAAACAAGGACATTGTTTGTGACAATGCTATTTAGTTTTCAATGATCATTCCTTTCGTTCAGTGGGTCTCCCCACTGCACATTTTTGCCTTCTGCGTACGTTAAAATAACGCGCAAAAGACAGCTACCATACTACCACAGATTCAGTGTTTGAACCAGTGACTGTATGATGCTTTCAGTATAATCTTTTCACTACACTGATGCAAAACATGCAACGGGTATAGAACCACTTATTGATGGAGACGAATAATCCAAATAAGTCTTACAGGATAAGGCTAGAGTAAACTATTGACCGCCATGTAGATGCTCCATCGTTTACTCCCCCGTTTGGTAATACGGCCAGTGTCGATTAGCACATTGAGCTCCCGTTGAATTGTCTTTTCACTGACATCAGGAAACAATCCGACAATGTCCTTTATAACCGCTGATTTCCTTTCATTTATAAAGTTGAGGATAGTGTCTTGTCGAGATATCTTATTTGTTGTTCTGTCGTTTAGTGGCGTGATTGTCTTTATGTCTTTTATAGCCGGCTTACTGCTTACTTGCTGGAGGTTATGTCCTTTATTATGTCCTTTATAAAAGTCCTCTCTTTTCTCAAAATGTTTTTGAGAAGAAAGTATAGGAGTAGCTGTCGGTGTTGCTTCAAAAAAAGCGCTCAACATTTCTTCATCTTGGCTGTGGATAACTCGTGATTGTTCAGAAAAACGCTTCATTTCATACACAAGTATTGATGCATTTTTCTCACTGATCAATCCAGCGAGCACTGCCCCACCAATAAGCATTTCTGCATGTGCACATACAAGCTCTTGCTCTCCACCCGCAAGACAAATAAATGTATTGACTGTTGTTCGTATCTTGTCTTTGAGATTTTCTGTATCAGACAAATGACGTGTTAAAAGATGCGCAGCGGCGACAATCTTTTGTCCTTTTTCAGTGTCTTTTTTAATTGTATTGCTTACTAAGCTTTTTTGAAGTTGCATATCTGTCTTTTAGCTGTCTTTTTTGTCGAATAATAGTGCTTGTCTTTTACGAGGAGTTTTTTCTTCTTTGCGACATTATAAAGGACACTTCCCCCTTGTCGCAAGCGACTTCCTATTTCAAAATAATCCTTGTTTTATAAGACTTTTTCCTTCTATGCGTGATATACTATTGCCATATAACGCTGTATGGCTAAAAAGAATTCACCACAAGAAAAAGGGGGTCGTGCATCATCGCGCAAAGCACCTGAAGAAAACAAGATAAACCATGTTGTTGTAGGACTACTCCTTCTCCTCATCGGGCTTATCGCTTTTGGTGGCATGATCGGTGGTGCTGGTATCGGCGGACTACTCGTTTGGCGTGGTGCATATCTTCTCCTCGGCGCAGGAGCAATCCTTGTACCAGTGAGCCTTATTACTGGTGGCATACTTACTATTCGTCGAAAAACAGTAGGAGCAACATCTCGACAATGGATCAGTGGCTCTGTTGGACTCTTGAGCCTCCTTGGGTTAATAGCACTCGGTGAAGCAACATACGGAGGATATGTAGGCCAAGTGGTAGCTGTACCACTGACGACGCTTTTTGAAGGAGTTTTTGCTGGTATTATTTTGGCGTTTGTCGCAGCAACGACACTCATTATTTTCTTTGATCGCACCCCTCAACTATTTCCTCATTTTGTCACCCTCTGGGAAAAGATACGTGCATTTGTTACAGGAACACCTTTTAGGAATCGTGGAGATGAGCCACTTATAGAAAGTAGTGTTGAGCTTACTGATGCAGATGAAGAAGATGAGTCACCTATTGAAAAAACCACTCCTATTCCTGAGAAGAAAAGTGAACCAAAAGTTACTGACGCTTCAATAGGAAATGACGATGACTTTATTATCCCTACACCAAAGAAAAGTCGTCGTGCAGGAGCATACACCCCACCACCGCTGACTCTCCTTGAAAAGGATCGAGGGAAAGCAAACGTGGGTGATGTTAAGGCAAACGCCAACATCATTCGCCGTACCCTTGCAAACTTCGGCATTGAAGTAGAAATGGATGAAATTACTATCGGTCCTACTGTCACTCGCTACGCACTCAAGCCAGCACAAGGGGTCAAACTTTCACGTATCGTTGGCCTCCAAAACGACCTTGCGCTCTCTCTCGCCGCTCACCCGCTCCGTATCGAGGCACCAATCCCTGGCAAGTCGCTCGTAGGTATCGAGATACCAAACAAGACAAAAGCAACTGTTGGTCTTGCAAGCCTCCTTTCTGACGCTGCATTTCATGAAAGTAGTAAGCCCCTCCTTGCTGCACTTGGAAGAAACATCGCTGGAAAGCCTGTATTTGAGAGTATTGCAAAAATGCCACATCTTCTTATCGCGGGAACCACAGGATCTGGTAAATCAGTGACAATCCATGCAATCATTGGATCACTCCTCTATCGCCATGGACCAGATGACCTTCGACTCATCTTTGTTGACCCAAAGCGCGTAGAGCTCACGCTTTACAACGGTATCCCTCACCTACTCACACCGGTAATCACGGATTCAAAGAAAGCAATCCTTGCACTTAAATGGGCAGCAACAGAAATGAATCGACGGTACGATATCCTCGAATCAGAATCTGTCAGAGATATTGATTCATATCACAAAAAATACGCAAAAGAGTTAGCTGCTGGGGCATCAGCTACCGAAGACGGCCCAGACCGCATGCCATATATTGTCATCATCATCGATGAGCTCGCAGATATCATGCAAGCATATCCTCGAGAGCTCGAAGCAGCTATCGTTCGGCTCGCACAAATGTCTCGTGCTGTTGGTATCCACCTTATCCTTTCAACACAACGACCTGAGGTCAACGTCATCACCGGACTTATCAAAGCAAACGTTCCGAGTCGTATCGCCCTTCGCGTCCCTACACAGATAGACTCTCGCACTATTTTAGATGCAGCAGGCGCTGAGAAACTTCTTGGACAAGGAGACATGCTCGCACTTGTTGGGGACAATCAAGCTCGCCGCCTCCAAAGTGCTTTTATCACTGAAGATGAAGTAAAAAGTATAGTACACTACCTAAAGAACGCTTTTAAGGATGATGTGCGAGACACTATCGAACTCTCTGGTACTGTCACTGGTGAAAAAGCAATGTTTGCAGATGAACTCGGTGGTGGAGACGATGATGATGCACTCTATGAAGATGCGCGCATTACTGTACTTGAAGCAGGAAAAGCTTCTACATCATATATTCAACGCAAACTCAAAGTCGGGTATGCTCGCGCCGCACGACTTATGGATATGCTTGAAGAACGGGGTGTTATTGGACCAGCAGATGGTGCAAAACCACGAGAAGTACTCAACAGTGGGCCAAAGCACTCAGTAGTTGATGAAGTAGCAGAAGAAATGGAGTTATAAAACTATGTATATCCCCTCTCTCAAAAAAATAAGTATTGCGATTGGTGTTTGTGCTATTGCATCCTTTGTTGCTTATAATATAAAAGACACTATCGTTGGAGCTCCTCTCTCTGTTCGTATGGTCAAAGATGGCTCAACAGTTGCAGACCCATTTCTCCCTATCGAAGGAAACGCCAAGCATGCAAAACAAGTACACATCAACGGACGACCGGTAATCATCGACCAAGAAGGCAATTTTTCTGATGGGGTCATCCTCTCTCCTGGCTACAACGTAGTGACGATTTCGCAAAAAGATAAATTTGGTAAAGAAAAAGAAAAAGTGGTTCGCCTCGTCGCTGAAGAAACCTCCGACACCTCAGTAACGATCCATTATCAGAAAGAAGAGTAGAAAGAGTTAGTTATATGGCAAAAAAATCAGTTCCAAAAGAAAACGGTTCATCAATTGATGACACTATTAAGTCTATCCAGACTAAGTTTGGGGAAGGCGCGATTATGAAACTTGGTGAAACGCCTAAAGTGGATGTCAGTGTGATCCCGACAGGATCTATCGGACTTGATATTGCGCTCGGCATCGGCGGTGTCCCACGCGGACGTATCATCGAAATATTTGGACCAGAATCTTCTGGAAAGACCACTCTCGCACTACATATCGTTGCCGAAGCACAAAAGCTTGGCGGTGTCTGTGCTTATATTGATGCAGAGCACGCAATGGATCCTGAATATGCAAAAAATATTGGTGTCAAAACACAAGAACTCCTTATTTCACAACCCGATACAGGAGAGCAAGGACTTGAGATTTGTGAATCCCTAGTTCGTAGTGGAAAAATCGATGTTGTCGTAGTGGATTCTGTAGCAGCACTCACCCCGAAAGATGAGATCGAAGGAGATATGGGAGCACAACATGTAGGAAAACAGGCACGCCTTATGTCGCAAGCCCTTCGCAAACTTACCGCTATTGTACACAAATCAAAAACTGTTGTTATCTTCATCAACCAGATCCGTATGCAAATCGGTGTCATGTTCGGAAATCCAGAAACCACCCCAGGAGGAAAAGCTCTCAAATTCTACACCTCTGTACGCCTCGATATCCGTCGTATCGCCCAAATAAAGAAAGGTGAAGAAGTTGTCGGATCACGTACACGCGTAAAGGTGGTGAAGAACAAAGTAGCTGCTCCGTTTAAACAAACAGAGTTTGATATCATCTATGGTGAAGGCGTATCACTCGAAGGAGAACTTCTCGCACTTGGTGAAAAGCTCGGTGTTGTTGAAAAAAGCGGCACATCATACAGCTACAAACCTGAAGGAAAAGAAGAGGTCAAACTAGGTCGTGGGTATGATGCAAGTCGTATCTTTATGCGAGACAATACAAAAGTACGTGATGCTATCGTCAAAGATGTACGGAAACGTATGAAAGAAGTAGTAGCAGAAAGCGCAAGCGAATAACCCCTTCCCCTCTCAATATAAAAGCCCTCTTAGTAGTAAGAGGGCTTTTATATTGACGAAACTAACTACATACAGACGTAAAATCTCTGTATGCCGTCGCAGTAAGCCCCCCTTTGTCAGTCACTTGATACATGCGTGTAGTAACAGCAAGACATCCGCCGCCACCACCCTTTGCTTCGACACTTTGTGGATAGACAAGACTCTTCAAAGCAGCAAGAAGTTTCCCTTCTTTCGGAAGCATATGTACTCTATAGGTATCAGGAAAAACAATGACAACACTCGAGGTGAGATCTCCGTCTTGAGCATCAGTTGCAGTATATGAAGGCTCTGGGAATGTCGCAGGAGTTACCCCATATACTGTCTGACTTTTATAAGTGAAGAAATCTGTCCAGACAGTATACCCAACAATAATCGGTTCACTAAGTGTTAGAACAGGTGGAGTATTTGCGCCTCCACCACCTCCGCCGCCACCACCGGTGGTCCACCCACTCACAGCAACATATCGTGTCGCATTACTACAACTACGAGGCCCGACAGTATTTAAAAGTCCGCTCGTCTCCTTTGCAGCACCAGTAGAATCAACACAGTAAAAAGTATCTGTCTTCTTTAAAGGAAAAACAACTGCAAATTCATCTGCTGTTGCGGCATATTCATATTCTCCAGCAACAACCCCCACCGTTGTAGCAAGTGACGAAAGTGTCGTACTAACACCTTTTGCCGAAAAAGCAGCTGAAAAATCACTCACTCCAGGAGCGATATCGTAGTTTGCGACTCCTACCTGTACACGAGAAAGCGTATCTTTTACTTGTAGATCAGCTTTTTTCTTTTTTGACCCCTGAATAGCCCCCAGCGATATAGCAGCAATCACCCCAATAAGCGCAAACACCCCTAGCAATTCAACAATGGTGAACCCTCGATTTTTCTGTTTTTTCATACAAAAAGTGTACCATTTTTAGTACAAACCAAAAATGTTGAGTTTCTCCCCTATTTAGGATACAATCCACCCTGTTATTACTACATAATTGAGTTCAGAATCCTATGGCAATGCTCGAATACAACGAAGTCAAAGAACGAAAAATTATCCTTTGGGAAGGACAGCCCTTTGAAGTTATTTCCTCTCACGTCTTCCGAAAACAACAAAGAAAACCTGTTAATGCAACAAAACTAAAAAACCTCATCACTGGACGTGTTGCAGAGGTATCATTTGCCTCTTCAGACAAAGTAGAAGAAGCTGACATCAGCAACAAGATAGTAAAGTTTCTTTATAAAAATAAAGGTGAGATATGGGTGTGTGACCCAAAAGATCCAAGTAAGCGATACTCTCTCAAGGAAGATATCGTAGGTGAGAAAATTCGTTTTGTAAAAGAAAACACGGAAATCGAACTTGTAATATTTACCAACGACGATGATGAGGAACAAATCATCGGTATTGAGGTACCTATCAAAGTAGAGCTTCTTGTAAAAGACGCCCCACCAAACGTCAAAGGTGACTCTGTTACCGGGGGTAACAAAGTAGTAACTCTTGAGACAGGTGCAACCATCAATGTCCCCCTCTTTATTGAAGCTGGAGAAAAAATTCGTATCAATACTGAAACAGGAGAATACGTGGAACGAGCACGATAGCTTAAAATAAAAACACCCCCTGAGGGGGTGTTTTTATTTTAACAGTTAGTTTGCTACGAAAGGAAGAAGTCCCATGAATCGAGCTCGTTTTACCGCTTCAGCAAGTGAACGCTGATTTTTTGCAGTAAGCCCTGTTCGCTTCCGAGGGAAAATACGTCCGTTTGGATTGAGAAAACGTTTAAGGCTTTCCACATCCTTGTAGTCGATGAACTGAATATTGTTTGCGTTAAAATAATCTTGTTTCATACGGTTTAGAATGGAATATCTTCTAAGTTTATTTCTTCATCTGGATACTCAATGGTGTCTAGATCGTCTTTTGCTGCCGCTTGTGGTGTTTCTGCATCAGTCTTTCCAGAAGACATAGGAGCTCCTGCCCCGCCTGTCTTTGGACCAAACTGGAACGTATCAATGATGACCTCTGTACGATATCGTTTTTGACCATCTTGTCCATCCCAACTTCGAGTCTGAATACGCCCTTCGACGTAGAGTGACGAACCTTTTTTGCAATATTGCGCAAGCGTCTCTGCTTGTCGACCAAATGACACAAGGTTGTGATATTCGGTTGATTCTTGACGTGCGCCATTTTGATCTTTCCATACTCGGTTGGTTGCAAGAGAAATGCTTGCGACCTTTACCCCAGAAGGAAGTGCTTTGAGCTCAGGGTCACGTGTGAGGTTTCCAATGAGAAATACTTTGTTGAGATACATGGTGGTTATTATGCTGCCTCTACTTCAGAAGCGTTATCTTCAGTAGTACCAGATACAAGATCTTCTGCTACTGATGGAAGTCGTTCATGATCAAGTGATTGATCATCGACAATACCGTCGTCAGGGAGTTCTTCACCGACGAGATCTTCATCGAGAATAGCAGCGTCACGCTTTGGCTCTACTTTCGGCTTTTTAAAGACAACCGTGTTCTGTGCGCTTGTCTTTACTAGTATATACCGAACGAGGTCAGCATTACCATCGAGAACCTTCTTAAGGTCTGCAAGTGCTTCTGGGGCAAGGTCAAACTTAACCCATCCAAAATACCCTTGACTGTACTTATTTTTCTTACTCCCAACGGTTTGCTCCATTGTGTATGCAAGATCAATAAATTCTGGATTTCCTTCATTGGTAACAGCACCTTCAAGAGCGATAATAGCCTGCTTAAGTGCCTCTACCTTTGCAGGAACCTCTGGTTCTGCTGTAGTAGGAACAAGGACAAATCCAAGTTCATACAAACGAGTGTTTTTTTCTGACATATGTAATACCTCCAATAAGGAGAAGAGGTACGTTGTTATTTATATAAATAGCCCGCTTCGGACCTATGTCTCCTTTGACTATGCGAAGGAGAAACGGGGGCTATGGACCGTATACTACCCCAAAAATAGTGCTCTGTAAACCCTAGCAACCAAAGAGACTTCTCGTGTTATTACGGAGGGTTTTTACTACCTCTTCCAAAGGGCGCTCTTTGATTTCAGCAATCTTTTTCACCACCTCGAGCACGTACTCTGGCTGATTGCGCTTTCCCCTATGAGGAGCTGGTGTTGCAAACGGGGCATCAGTTTCGGGAAGTATTTTTTCAATCGGAACATGCGCAACAAGTACGGCATATTCGGGAACAAACGTAATGACTCCTGAAAAAGAGATATAAAATCCAAGAGCAAGGAATCTATCAGCGATTTCTTTTGTTCCTGCAAAAAAGTGTGCTGTGCCGCGCATGTCTGGCCATTGGGTTTTATACAACTCAAGCATAGAAAGCGCTTCTTCGTATGCAGTCATAGTTCCCTGCTCAGGACGTATGTGAAGCATCAATGGTAGGTTATATTTATGTGCTAGTACGATCTGTTTTTGAAATAATTCTTTTTGAATTGCACTTTGTTTTCTATCTTCTTCACGATAATAATCAATTCCGCACTCTCCTATCGCAACTACTCGCTGCGCCTGTGCTAACGCATTGAACACTGTTTCGTCATACGGTTTTTCCCATTCTGTAGGGTGCTGCCCTACGCAAGCCCAAATACTCTCATGTGTCTCTGCAAGTTGCACTGCATGGGTACTTGTTGCGCTATCGATCCCTACACAGATAGTTCCTACTCCTGCATCTTGCATTTGAGAAACAGACTTCTCTAAATCATGCTCAAATTGATGCAGGTTGAAATGTGAATGCGTATCAATAGTATGCATATTATCCTAGACGAGCAAAAAGAGGCGTTGATGGTTTTTTGTTATCTCGAATGTGCGCAATAATTGCATCGCTTGTTTTTGGCATAAATGGTGCAAGCGCCACTGCTATACCATAGAGATCCGCAACAAGGTCACGAATGATAGCCTTCCCCGCTTCCACATCTTCTTTAACTACAGAGAATGGTTTTGTCAGTTGTATTTTTGCATCAAGATTGCGAATATCATCCCAAATCACATCCATTGCTTTCTGAAGGTCAAAAGCATCGATTGCTTCTCGAAGTGCCGATTTGTGTTCTACAACAGGAAGTTCATCAAATTCTTCGCAATGTGTCTCGGAAAGAGTCATGATACGAGAAGTAAGATTGCCAATACCATTAGCAAGGTGTGCTTGGTACGCTTCATTGATACTTTCCATGGTCATGTCAGAGTCTTCAAAAGAGTTCGCATGGCGTAGAAGGTAGTAGCGTAACACATCACTTGCACGGTCTCCTGCAACACCAGCAAAAATTGCAATAACATCAAAAGGACTTATGACGTTGCCTAGAGACTTAGACATTTTTTGTCCACCAGAATTAATGAAGCCATTGACGATAACATGGGTTGTTGTTGGGAGCCCTGCTGCCAGCAACATTGCTTGCCACATCATTGATTGTTGGCGAAGATTGTCCTTACCACAGTACTGCACCGGGGTACCGTTTTTCCAAAAAGTTTCAAACTGCGCCATGTTTTCAGGCCACCCAAGTGTTGAAATATAGTTAGTAAGTGCGTCAAACCAAACGTACATGACGTGATCAGCATCATCTGGCACTGCTACCCCCCACGACATCTTTGATTTTAAACGAGAGATAGAAAAATCTTCCAACCCTCTAGAGAGAAAGGCTTTTGCCTCATTGAAACGAAAACTGGGTATTACAAGTCTAGGATTTTCTTGGTAGAGTTTTTCAAGCAGTGGAGCGCATTTTGAAAAGGCAAAAAAATAGTTCTCTTCGTCAATAAGTTCAATATCTTTGTTTGGGTGAATAGAACAACGACCATCAACTAGTTCTGAATCTGTCTTTTCGAGTTCGCACCCAACACAGTATTTTGTCTGATATGCTTTTTTATAGATAAAACCATTGTCACGCACCCGACGCCAGAGTTCTTGGGCGGCTGATTCATGGTGTGGTTCAGTAGTACGGATAAAGTGCACTGTCTCAGTTATACCGAGAAGCGGGATGAGATTTCTAAATTTCTCAGCATATTCACTAACATACACAAGCACATCTTTCCCTGACTTTTCTGCGTCACGCAAAAGCTTTTGCCCGTGCTCATCAGTTCCAGTATTGAAAAATACGTCGTACCCATCAAGTATCTTTGCCCGAGCGATGGCGTCAGCACGGATAATCTCCATAGCGAAACCAACGTGAGGATCACTATTCACATATGGCAATGTGGTTGTAATATAAAACGGTTTTTGCATACAATTTAGTTTTCAGTTACGGTAATATATTTGCTTTTCTCTACATCACTAAGATATTCGAGCACGAGCACTACTACCGGCATGGCAAGTAGTGCTCCCCAAAACCCAGCGAGGGTAATACCTATCAAGAACGCAACCATCACAATAAGTGGCGGAATGCCGACGACGCGCTTAACAATAGCTGGTCCTATCACGTAGTTTTCAAGTTGCTGCACAATAATATAGAGCACTAGCACCTTGAAACCAAGCAAAAGCCCTCCGTCAATAACAGCAAAAAGCACTGCGGGAATAGCTGCAAATGTAAGACCAAAAGGAATGAGCTCCGCAATACCACTGATGATTGCAATCAAGAATGAGTACTGCACACCAAGAAGCATGAGAGAAACGAACATAAGGGCGGCTATAATAGCACCAAGGAGTAATTGTCCCTGAAACCACAACCCTATCTTGCGTTGTGTTCGAGCCCAAAGATCAATCACATACTTCTCGTGTTTAACAGGAGTAACGATACGTAAAAATGTAACAATTCCCCGTTCTTGTATCGAAAGATAAAAAGACATCACCAAGACCAATATAAGGTTAACAAGCCCCCCAAACGTTCCTCCTACAATCGCAGTGAACCCTTCTGAGAAACTAGAAGCGATTGATTTAATACTTGAGATAAGTTCCCCAGCAGAACCGGATCCCGAAAGCTTACTGACAAACTGCGTCGCTCCTTCGATTGACTGAGAATCAAGTGTCGGTGTTGACGGAAGGTATTGAGATATAAGCGACAACACTCCAGAAAGTTCCCTAAAGATAATAGGAACAAATGCATAGAAGATAGCAAAAATAACTGCAACAACGATGCTAAATATAATAGGAACTGACAACGACCGTTTGATATTGAAACGAGCAAGACCGCGAACCCCTGACTCAACAAAAGAAGCAATAACGATTGCAGCAAGAATTAGGATAATGATGTCTCTTAAAAGAAACACCCCGTACCCTGCGACAATCAAAAGGAGTCCTCGAACAAGAGTATCTGTACTTATGCGAATAGTTCGTTTTCCTTCCATACCCGTATGGTAGCATTTTCTATAAAGGGTTGACAAATATAGCCAATATGAGGTACACCGTAAACGAAACAAAATAGTTATTTATGCTCATCACTGGAATAATACTCATCACCATATGGGGGCTCCCCATTGCGGCTACCCTTTTCATAGGAATAAGGGATAAAAGAAAAATGCGCTATATATAGCGCATTTTATTTTTATATACCTTTTGAACGAAGATACTGCCCGATGGCACTGATTGCTATTCGCTCTTGTTCTCCTGTGTCACGATCACGAACTGTCACAGTATCTTTATGTTCTGGGTTTTCTCCGAACGTATCAAAATCAACAACTATGCAAAACGGTGTTCCTATCTCATCTTGCCGTCGGTAACGCTTCCCTATGTTGCCGTTGTCATCAAATTCGCACATAAAATCTCCTCGAAGCATTTGATACACCTCTTTTGCTTTTGCAACAAGCTCCGGCTTGTTCTTAAGTAGTGGGAATATGGCGCATTTAATAGGTGCGAGCTTCGGGTGTAGAGCGAGATAAAGACGCTTCGCATCACCTTCACCATCTTCTCGATATGCATTATCAAGAAACATGAGAAACTGTCGAGCGAGACCTGCAGAAGTTTCAACAATGTGCGGAATAAAACGCTCTTTCGTTTCCTCATCAAAATAAGAGAGGTCAACCCCAGAAAACTTACTGTGCTGTGAGAGATCCCAATCTCCTCGGGCATGCACCCCTTCTACCTCTTTGAAACCGTCAAGACTAGTAAAGTTATATTCTATGTCGTACGCATCGCTCGCGTAGTGAGCAAGTTTTTCATGTTTGTGCCAATTGAGTTTTTCTTTTGGAATACCGAGATCAATATACCACTGCATGCGCGCTTGATGCCACATTTCAAAATGCGCTTCAGTTTCTTCTTTTTTGTGAAAATACTGCATCTCCATTTGTTCAAACTCTCTTGTGCGAAAGATAAATTGTCGCGCAGCGATTTCGTTACGGAACGCTTTCCCTACCTGCGCAATACCAAAAGGAAGTTTTGGGTGTAATGCGTCGAGTGTTTGCTTGTAGTCAAGATAAATACCTCCACATGTCTCAGGGCGAAGGTAGGTGACGTTTTCCTCTGACAATGTATCAACAGGAGAACCGAGATTTGACTTCACCATCATTGAGAAAACGCGCGCTTCAGTAAGGGTTGCCTTTGCACAGTTTGGGCATACTAATTTTTTTTGTTCTCGGAGAGTATCTAGTTGTTCATTGATAAACTCAATCGTTGCTTTATCTGCAGCAATACCAAAGTCTTCGAGAATATGATCAGCACGAAATCGCGCCTTGCAGTTTTTACAATCTACCTGTGGATCATTGAACCCGTCAACGTGCCCAGAAGCTTTCCAGGTAGTCGGATGCATAAAAATAGCACTATCAAGACCAAGAACATCGTCTCGCATTTGGATCATCGCACGGAGCCACTGCATGCGAATATTATCCTTAAGGAGAAGCCCATAGTGCCCGTAGTCATAAATACCGGCCATCCCCCCATAAATTTCGGATGAAGGAAAAACGAAGCCGCGACGCTTGCAAAGATTGATGAGTTGTTCCATTGATGGGGTGGTCATAAAAGTAGCCTTATGGTATCACTTTTTCCTTTCCTGGGGAATAGAGAGGGTCTGTTGCTAGTTTTGTTGTTACCACGTTTCGAGACGTTGTCACAGGGACATTTGCTATTGAATCAGTCGCCTGCACGACAGTCTCCCCTAGAAGTGTCAGTTCCATTCCTACCTGGTTTTTGACGGGTTTTGCTTTTACCTGGAAAGAAACTGTTTTTACTTGAGGAATCGCTGTAGCCTTTGGCATTCCTCCAATAGTCCAAGAGATACTGCGTGTTTCAGGATTGAAGGTTACCGGTTCCGATTGTGGGACAACAACCCCTGCCCATGTCACCCCTACAGGGAGTGTCGCTGTAGCAGTTGCTTTTATAAGAGGATTCTCTGCAGGACGCATTGTCCAAACAATGGTATACGTTGTTTCCTTATCAACTTTTGGAGGAAATGGCCCAGTGTTTTTAATAACTCCAGTAGAATACAGCCCCTGAGAAGCGAACTGCAGTTTTGAAGCAAATCGAATAGTTTTTTGATCTATGTTTGCAATCACTTCTTCCCTATCATCTCTATCAGGAAGTAGTCCTCGAATAGAAAGTGCCAATGCAACCTCCTTCACTGCTTCTGAGGAGTTTTTGAGAGAAAACGCAAAAGGGAGTCTCCCTTTGTCTCCTGGAGCAAGTGTCGCAAGCGCAGTGTCAGATTCTGCGTTCCATGTGATAGAACGAGTAAGGCTATCATACACACCACCACGGGCATCAATGGTATCAGGATCAATATCTTCGGAAAGAAGATCAAGGGTAAACTGTGGAGCGGTGACAGAAAGTGGCGTGTTGTTTTCCCAAACAACTTCACCATTTATAGACGATCCGTTTGAAAGAGCGACGATATCAGTACTTTCTCCCCCGACTTCAATAAAAGCATTAAGAAATGGCTGTGCAATCACAACACTGTGAAGCAGTGAGTTATATGCAACAGCGATACGGGCGTCTGTTTCACTTGTGCGCTGACCTACATATACGCGAAAAGTTTTTTCGTCTTGCTCTTCCCCTGCAAGACGTCCTTTAATACTAATAACCCGCTCGGTCCCTTGTACCATGTCTCTAAGGTCCCAAGTATTTGTACCAACACTTGGTGGAATCGACGCCCCAAGAAACGTGAATCCGTTTGGATATTCAATACGAGCAACAGTGTTTTCAAGAACAGTATCTCCAGTAAACGTTGTACGGACTGTAATGGTAAATGGCTGACCTGAAGCTGAAGCAGTAGGAGCATCGACGGTAAGCGATACAGGAGAGGTGCTAATCATTACTGATACCTGCTTCTCTTTTACAAAAGTTGCGTTTGCACCTGAGAGTTTGTATTCCAGTGTTGCAGTAACATCGCGGCTTGACCCTTGTTCACCGTACAAAACAATAGAAAAAGCTTCGGTCTTTGTTTTTCCAGAAGGAATAGTCCCAAGCTCTTTTTTGATTCGCTCTATTTCTCCAGGAAGCGTCCCTGCACCACGAGGGTATGAAAGTGTGATAGTGGCGTCAACGAGATCGTCTGCATTTTTGTTTGAAATATCTACCTGTATAGGAAGCGCTTCCCCTCCTCCAACAAAGGAGTTCCCTAAGACAGAAAGTTCAACATTTTTACTTGAGAGTGTAATAGCTCCTCGGTAAATAGAGAATGCAGCGACAGCTATTCCTATAAGAAAAAAAATAAATGATGCAATAAAAAGCCTCTTATATGGAGATACTCGCGTTTTTCTAATTGTTTTATCTTCAGGGAGGACCTTCTCACCCCAAGAAGAGTCAACGTCAGTTTTAAGTGGACGAAGAATCCCAAACTTACGCTGCGGCACAGCATCAGGATCACGTGCGTATAAACGTTTTTCAAGCTCGGCTATATGATCGATTTGATCAGACATATAGGTATAGTATAGCAGTAAATTGACACCTAGAGATGTGATTGTTGCAACGCAGTAGTGACGGTGGTGATGATCTGCTGTGTTGTTTCTTTAGAAGCATCAAGAGACACAAGTGGCACAGTAAAAAGCGGCATTAGTGGTGCGGTAACCTCAACATACCCCAAGAACACCACTATCTTCCAGAGAACCACTGCGTCAAAGAGTTTTTGTTGTACATGAACAGTACCCGCTGACTGTAGTATTTCTACTAAATGTTCAAAAAGGTCTTCATGTGTTCCCTCTTCAACACACAGCCGTTCTACAAGCCCCAACGCTCTGATATAGGTACGAGCACTTGTTGCGTCATACGCGGAAGCAAAAGGGTTTTGGATGGCCTCAGCACTTACAAGACGCCAAACATCACGTCCTTTCACGAGGTCTACAGCAATGAGTGTATAGTCAACAAGATGAGAACGGAGTTTTGCAGTCGGCTTCCGTACCCCTTGAACCGTTGCAACAACAAGTCCAAACTCTTTAGTAAAAAGCCACACACGACGATTTGCCTCCCCGCTTTCAAGCTGTCTGAGAATAAATGCGTCTGTGTGATGGATTGTATGCATGGTTACTTTAAAAGAGTATGTATTGCCTCTTCAAGAAAGCTTGGGCTGTCTACAATAATTTCAGGAGTCCCCTTCTCTAAAACCTCTCTGCTATGAAGCCCCCAAAGGACTCCTACAGTTTTTACACCGGCTTCACGACTTTCTAAAAGATCTCCGAGGGTATCTGTAATAAAAACAGCATCTTTATTTTCTAGCTGATTTTTCTCTAATAACCCCGAAATTTTAACTGTTTTATTTCTATGAGTTTGACCACCAAGTATATCCTCAAAGTGGTGTTCTATGCCTTCTTTTTCTAGAATTTTTTTTATTGTTATTTCATTTCCTGAAGAAACAATAGTGTACAAATACTTATTGCTATTACTTTTCACAAAAGAAATGATCTCTTTCGGAATTTTCATTTCTAACAGACTGGTGCTATATGCTTCTAAACTCTCTTCTGAATACACCAACTTCTTCTGCTCAAAAGCGTCAATATAGTTACCATACGACATTGCTTCGTATTCTGATCTTGTAATAGTTGGGTTGTTTTCTTGTGTTATATCAAACCATAAATCCAAGCTTTGAACCAAAACTCCATCAAAATCAAATATAACTAGTTTTTTCCTCATATCTATAGTCGTAAAGTTATTTTTTTGACTACTGCAACAATATCTCTTCCCCTCCTAATTTTATCTCCTTTGCCCCAACGGTTTTTTTGAGTTCCACTCCAAAGGTATCCACTATTTCCTTTGAAGTCTCAGGAAGGGTAAGTGAAATACTATCTTCTGGTGTAAGACCTCTTTCTTTTCTCATATCTTGTATAAGACGAACGAGTTCACGATATTCTCCTTCGAGCTTGAGTTCTGGAGTTATTACTGTATCGAGAGCAAGTTCATCACCAGAAACAACACTTTTAACATTCAACTCTTCCATAACAAGAAGCGCGTAGCTTTCTTCAAGGGTCCATCCTTTTGCAGTAAATGCTGCAAGAGGTTGTCGAACTGGAATATTGAGTTTCTTTCGGAGTGCATTACCTTCGGTACAAAAATCACGAACCTGCTGCATGCCTATTATTACGGACTCATCAACAACACCTGTCTTTGGCCAAGTACTCAAATGCACACTCGTTTCATCATTTTCATTCTTAAGTATCTGCCATACATGCTCTGCAAAAAATGGAGCGAACGGTGCCATGAGCTGCGCTGTTGTTTTGAGTACCATATAGAGAGTCCTTTTTGCACTAGCATCACCATCCTTGATGCGTTCTCGTGATCGACGAAGATACCACGTAGAAAGGTCATCAATAAATGCCCTGAGTGCTCTTGTCGGACGAAAGATATCATACGCATCAAGCGCTGCAGTAACTTCTTGTGTCAGTTGTGCAAGTCGAGACACTATCCACTGATCAAGCACGTGTGTACTCTCCCCTTTTTCTTTCTCACTATCTCTGTCTCGATACTGTTCATAAAACGATAAGACATTACCAAAAAGGTTAAATACCTTGTTGTTTATTTCAGCAACAGACTTTGGGTCGTAGTTCTTACTCTCCCCTGGAGCATTCACACTGTACATCCAAAAGCGTACAGCATCGACGCCATACGTATCCATCTGTTCAAATGGCTCAACGATATTACCGATAGACTTACTCATCTTTTTACCATCTTTGTCGAGCAGGTGTCCAAGACAGATAACATTTTTATATGGAGTTCCACGACCCATAAGTACCCCCACCGCAACAAGTGTATAGAACCATCCGCGAGTCTGATCAATCGCTTCTGAAATAAAATCAGCAGGATATGGCAGTGGTGTTGATGCAAAAGGAAAATGATCTTGCGCAAACGGCATCGAACCACTATCAAACCATACATCCATAACTTCTTTGACACGTGTTAGAGGTTTGCCGTCTTTTGCAAGTGTCACCTCGTCAATGTACGGCTTGTGTAAATCAAGCGCAAATGTTTCGTTGTGCGGAAGCGACACAAAGTCGATAGATCGAAGATCAGCGTTCTCAAAATTTTTGAATGCACGTGTTTTTTCATACAATGCTTCATAAGAAATACCATGTGCATGAAGTTCAAGTGCACGAGCTACAGCTCCATGTGTCACAATGAGTATCTTTTTTCCTTTGTAGCGATTTTCTATATCATAGAGAAACGCTCCTGCTCGTGTAAGCACGTCAATGTACGACTCACCATCAGCGGTTTTAAATCCATACCGATCTTCACTACTATTACGTGCTGCGAAATATTCAGCAAATGGACGATTGTTAAACACAGCTCCCACTGCCCACTCACCGATACGTGCATCTTCTATGATTTCAGGAGTGATACCTTTTGTCTCACAAAAAATACGTGCTGACTCCTTGGTACGAGAGTATGGTGAAGTAATGATGATATCAACAGTGTCCGCAAACCTTTTCGCAGTAGTTTGCACCTGTTCTTCACCGAGCGGTGTCAAAGGATCTGGAGTGCTTGGGTCACAGTTCCATTCCTGGCGAACATTGTGATCTGTTTGACCGTGGCGCATGACGAAGTAGGTGTTCCCCGATTTTTCGGCGTACTGTTTCAAATCAGCGACAGAACCGATGACTACTTTTTCTCCATCTTCGTTTACCCACACAGGAAGAGGTGTCCCCCAATATCGCTCTCGTGAAATAGCCCAATCCTTGATATCACGAAGCCACTCACCAAAACGACCTTCTTTTATATGTGACGGTTCCCAGTTGATAGACTCATTTGCTTTCAAAAGATCCTCACGGAGTTGTGACATGGCGATATACCAACTATCACGCGCATAGTACAAAAGTGGGGTCTTACAACGCCAGCAGTGAGGATATGAGTGCTCATATTTTTCTTTTTTGAAAAGTTGCCCACGCCCTGCGAGGTCTTTAATAATATCTACAGCAACCTCTTCATCTTTTACAAACCGTCCTTCAAGGAATCCAGTGTTTTTTATAAAGTGGCCGCTCTCATCAACGGTGTGAAATTTTGGAAGCCCCACCTTTGTTCCCAGACCAAAGTCATCTGCTCCATACATCGGTGCGATGTGCACAATCCCTGTTCCATCAGTCGTGGTCACAAAATCTGCCGCATATATCTGAAATGCTTTTGTAGTATCTACCCCCTTTTTTTCTGCTTCTATTTTAAGGTATGGATACAGTGGCTCATACTGCATACCCACCATCTCCACTCCAGTATGTTCAGCAAGTATCTCATGTCCTTCAGGAAGAATGCTGAGGAGCTCTTTCGCGAGCACTAGCACCTCTTCACCTACTTTTGCTTCGACATAGACTATATCTGCACCAACAGCAAGCCCGACATTCCCTGGGAGTGTCCATGGTGTTGTGGTCCACGCAAGAAAGTATGCGCCCTCAAAACCAACGATTTTAAACTTCGCATATACTGAAAGATCTTTCACATCCTGATAGCCCTGTGCAAGCTCATGTGAAGAGAGTCCTGTACCACATCGTGGGCACCACGGGACAACTTTGTAATCTTTATAAAGAAGACCTTTTTTATCAACCTCAGCAACAATGTTCCAGAGGCTTTCCATATATGAAGCATTGAAGGTATAGTAGGCACTTTTCTTGTCTACCCAATACCCCATACGATCAGTAAAAGTTTCCCAATCTTTGATATAAGTAAAGACAGAATCTTTACAAGCCTTGTTGAAGGCCGCAACACCATAACCTTCAATATCTTTTTTTGATTGCAATCCGAGTGCTTTTTCTATCTGTAGTTCAACAGGAAGCCCGTGTGTGTCCCATCCTGCACGACGCGCGACGTGATACCCTTGCATTGTTTTATATCGAGGGATTACATCCTTAAACGCACGGGCCTCAAGGTGGTGAAGCGCTGGTTTTGCATTTGCCGTTGGTGGACCTTCGTAAAAAACAAATTCTTTTTCTCCACTGTTTTTTTCTACAGACTTTTTGAAAATATCTTGCTCCTTCCAAAACTGAAGTACTGCTTCTTCTCGAAGCGCTGCATTTGATTTTGATTGTTGTTGATTGTTATCCATATATAAAAAATAAAGCTCGTCCACGCATTACGACTATGGTCATAGTGCAAGGACGAGTTTCTGCTCGTGGTACCACCTTACTTATACTCATTACTGCTATATCGGGCATACCCGGTAGAGTCTACTCTCTCAATCAAGATTTCTTCCTACTGCTCCAGGGTGATAGCCCTTTCTCTGCATGAGCATACTGTATCATATGAGCTTTTGTTTTCAAAACTTATAAACGCTTTACTGCTTTTATTTTTGGGATAACAATTTTTTCCTCTCCATCAACAACCTCTATTCTAGCTGGGGTTATGGGAATCTTCGTTTTTTCTATAAAAGAATCAATGGTCTCATTGAGCAAGGAAACTTTCTCCTGAGCACTTACGGCTCTAGAAATGGCACTGTATTTACCGTCACTGTTTAGGTAAAACTCACCCACTTGAAGGAGTAGAAATTTTTCTGGATCTTTGTTGCTATATTTAGCGATAGTATTAATGAGTAGTGGAAAAGAGTCTGATGACATACTTACCTCTTCTCCAAGTATTTCTGCCCCAACAGGGATCCTCTCTATCAGGTCCATGATTACCCTTCCTGCAAAAACAGGATTCTCGGAGTTACAGTGCATTTTATCAACAGACCTTTTTTCTTTGTTGTACTCAAGGCTTATAGTGTTGAGTGCATTTGTTGTATCTCGATAGGTATATGAACGACCTCGAACGTTAAGCTCAATCGTTTCCGATATGGTGTAGGTAACGGTCTTTACGACTCGTTCTCTCCCATCAGCATCAACAACTATATCCCCAGTCCTTCCGAGATTTCCAAAATCATCCTCTGAAGAAACTGCCCCTTGCTCAAGGGAAATACCTCTTTTTTTATTTTCTCCATATCCTTCCGGTTTTTCTAAGTTAAAACGAGTTTGTTCTTCTCGATTAGTAGGATTTTTTTCGAAAGACTCCATGAAAGTACTAGTGATTTTTATAGAGAACCGCCTTTCGCTCCTCTACCATCTTAATGAGCCGCTCTACAAGCCTTTTTGGATCACTTTCAAAAATCACATGATCGTATGGGCGATTGCTTGCCTTCACTATCTCTTCAAGTTGTGTGTCAGTTACCCAGGGACCGCCAAGTACCCCGATAGGTTTTTCATCTTCAAAAGCAATAGTAAACTCATGGATAGTACCTATGCGGCCACATCCAACGATAAGCGCATCACATGCGCGAGTGAAAAGCAGGTCTCTTCCAGGAAAACCAAAGCCGGTGTAAATAATAAGATCACAATAATCAACAGGAAGACGATAGGTTTCAAGATGCTCTTTTTCGCTCATAGCAGGAGAAAGACCAAAAACAATACCGTGCTCCTCTTTTGCTCCCATTGAAGACCAGAGCGGGAAGCCGCTAGTTGCCCCCGTAACAAGAACCCCGCCTTGACGCACCACTTCACGACCAACTTCTTTACCGAGTTCAAGTGCTTCAAATCCACAGTGTCCCGTTTCTGCAGCACCAGAGATACCGATTTTGATTTTATTGTGTCCGTGCTTTTCGTTGTTTTCTAACGGTCCGTTGTAGCAGACATATTCATTTTTTTTATTTTGTTCGTCGTGCATATACTAATTACAATCTAATTCTACTACATCCCCTGCTTGCGGTGCGTACGCGTACAGACCTAGATAATCTCGAAGTCGCTGTGTGAGAAAGAGTGCTGATTTTGGTTCCCCCATCACCACAAAAACTTTTTTGAGTGAGTCAGCTGTTTGTTCGACAAATTCAACCAAGTGATCTGAATCTTTGTGTCCTGAATACCCATCAATAAACACTACTTTTGCTTTTACCGGAATATCTTGACCATTGATCCGCACACTCTTTGCGCCGTCTTGGAGGTAGCGACCCAATGTCCCTTGCATTTGATACCCAGTGAGCAGGATAGTACTGTTTGGGTCCGGAAGAAAATGTGCTTCATGATGCAACACTCTCCCACCATTAGACATACCACTTCCTGCAATAATGATTTTTGGGTTAGGCTCTTTTATTATTTCTTTTGATTCTTCAGTAAGCAGTGTCGACTTGAGCCCTGGGAAGTTGAAGATATCATCTCCATCTCCTAGTTGTGTCCGAGCAAAAGGATTGAAGTACTGCCCGTACTGTCGATACACTTTTGTAAGACGGATACCAAGAGGTGAATCAAAGAAGATGGGCATCTGCGGAATTCTTTTGTTCTCAACAAGTTCGTTGATTTCAAACAAAAGTTCTTGTGAGCGCTCAAGAGAAAATGTAGGGATAACAAGTGCTCCTTTTCGTTTGTAGTTGTCTTCAATAATCGCTTCAAACTTTTCTCGACGCTTTTCGCGTTCGATATGATTGCGATCACCGTAAACACTCTCCATGAGTAGATAGTCAACATTTTTAAGCGGCTCAGTATCTCGCAGTAGTGGCGACGGAGAGTTTCCTAGGTCTCCTGTAAAGACAATCTTTTTGTTGTTGTATATAAGCTCAAGCATCCCCGATCCGAGAATATGCCCAGCATCTCGATAGCGAAACACACATGCTCCAAGTGCAATATCTTGGTGGTAGTCCACTACTTTCCAAAGAGAAAGTGCTTTCTCGATAGTTGCCGGAGAGTATATTTTTTTCAAAAGCTCATTTTCACTTTTTGACAGAATATTTGCAGTGTCTTCAAGCATGAGTTCAGTAATATCCTTTGTGGGAACAGTAGAATAAATCACCCCTTTAAAACCATCGTGGATAAGTTTTGGAATACGCCCAATATGGTCGATATGGGCATGCGTGATAAAAAGTACGTCGATAGAGGCGGGGTCATATGGAAAAGGATTCCAGTTGTCATCATCGGCCATCTTGCTTCCTTGTTGCAAGCCACAATCAACAAGAAATCTGAGTCCACCATCAGACTCCGGAATCTCAACTAAAAAGTTTGCACCAGTCACTGACCCCGTTCCTCCTGCAAATGTAAGTTTTATTTTTTTTACTCCATCCGTACTATCCATATCTATTCATTGTACCGTCTCAGTCGAGAAAGAACAAAAAAAGTTCCTACTACTCCACCAATCATGTCACAAACCATATCAGAAAGTGAATCAGGAATATTTGCGAGAGTTTCAAGTTGTGTAATACCTTGAACAGAAAATTCAAATACTTCCCATAAAAATCCCACAATCAATACGAACGCAGTGAGTACAATAACCCAAAGCAACGCTTTTTGGCCTTTTAAAAGTGGTAAAAGAAGAGCGCCTCCCCACACCGCCACAAACACCCCTCCAAGGGTATGCATGAGCATATCAAACCAAGGAATACTTAGATACCAGTAAAAAGTATTTGCTGCTTTATTGAGAAAAAAAATACCAACAACGAGTACGGCACTATAGAAAAAAAGCTTTTTTTGCATATCTTATTATTGCATATCTTTTACTAGAATAGAAAAAACCCACTATTGTGGGTTTTTTCTTACGGCTATTTGGAAATTAGTACCGTAGCTTGGAAGCCAAGTGGGATGCCTGGGCGCTAGAGGTGCCAAAAAAATAAAAATGATTCTGACAACTCATAACACCACGCGACGCCCCTTACGATAAATGTTCTAGGTACTAATTTTAAATAGCCGTACTTTTATTATAGGTTTTTGCGACATATTCGCAATATAGACAGTGATAAAAAATACTGTCGAACGGGCTTGCTAGAGCAAGTCGTCTGCAAAAACGAACTTGGTATCCACTTTATCGTAATCGAGTATCTCGTATGGAGCAAAAAAGCGCTCGATTTCCTGCTCTGCATTCTCTTTTGAGTCAGAAGCGTGTACGACGTTTGATTGGGTTGAGAGCGAATAGTCCCCACGGATACTTCCTGCATCAGCTTCATAGCCCTTGGTAGGACCAACAATGAGACGAACAGCATTTACCGCATTAATACCTGATACTGCAAACACAATCACTGGGGCTGACTGCATAAACTTCTTGATACTTGGGAAAAAGGGCTTCTCTTTAAGATGCCCATAATGTGCCTCAATAAGCGCATCTTCAAGCTGCATCATCTTCATCCCAATAAGCTTGAGCCCTTTCTCTTCAAAACGGGTAATAATCTTCCCAACCAAAGAACGCTGAATAGCGTCTGGCTTGATAATAATCAGTGATCGTTCTTCTTTTTCGTGTATCATATGCCCTCTATCCTACTCTTAAATAAAAAAAGCCGCAAATGCAACTCTTTTCTCCTTCAAAAAATTCAAGGTGATTTGTTTATGCTATAAATCACATCCTCTCTGGTGTTTCGATGCCGAGGACCCAAAGACCGTTTATGATAGTTTGGCGAACCGCTGCAACTACTGAGAGGCGGTACGCAGTAGCTGGCATATCTTCTGCATCCACAATCTTTCCCTGCCCATACCAAGAGTTAAACATCTGCGCGAGCTCGAGCAGATATGAGACTACATAGTGAGGCGCCCATGCTTTTTGAGCTTCAGCGCAAACTTCAATAAACCGGGCAACTAATCGCTCAAGTGTCTCAGCGCCAAGAACAGGAGTATCAATAGCTGGAGCTATACCTAGCGCTTTCCCTTTTTCAAGAAGCGCTCCTGCTCGTACTGCGGTGTATTGTAGATACGGACCACTATCCCCTTCAAATGAAAGCGATGTGTCTGGATCAAAGTTGATATCTTTACCAGCCTGTGTACGCAAAATAGCAAATTTAATCGCAGCAATAGCAATCTGGTTTGCCACCTGATCAGACACATCAGGATTTTTTGCTCTCACCTCTTCTGAAACTGTAGCGAGAATATCCTCAACAAGCGGAACGTTCCCCAAACGAGAAGACATTTTTGCCCCCTTGAAACTCATACGCCCGTGACTGCGATGAACACTGTTGTCTCTCCATTCAGGATGTATTTTCCCTGCTGCATCTACTACCACCTTGAAATGTGAAGTCTGCTGATTGTCAGTGACTGTAATAGAAATATCGGGACTATAGCGTGTGAACTTCAAATCAAGTAACCCGATATCTTTTGCTTCATAGGTAGGGTTGCCTTGGCTGTTTATAAAAACTGCAGTATGGAGGTTGTTCCCTTCTTCTGGAACATACACAACAGCTCCTTCACTTTCAGTAAATACCTTTGGGGTGTTTTTCGCTACTATCTCTTTCCCGACAACTCCTGCTTCACTTTCGTATATATAACTATCAAACTGTGACCCGAGATTTTTTACTACCTGTTCAAAGTAGTTGATATTGAACGCCTTACACTTTTCAAACATTCGCCACTCTGGGGTATCTTTTCCTGCATACAAATTATCGGCAATTTCTTTCACCCGGTGCACCATACTTCCACATGGTTGCTCTTCTTCTGCTTCTTGGTATTTTCTTACCCCCTCTACATAGGCATCTCCGAGCACAGAGACGTCCGTAGGGACAAAGTCTTCACCATACTTTTCCAAAAGCACGTAGATTGCTTTTGCTACACCGAGTGAAATATCAGACGGGAAAGATATCGGGGTTGCCTGTGCACCAGAAGACTTGGCGAGACGATAGAGCGCTTCACCGATTGTATTGTTCATCAAGTGCCCTATGTGAAATGGTTTGAAAAGGTTTGGAGATGAGTGCTCCACAAGAATCTTTTTGCCCGTGTACACCTCCGTGTTCCCCCACTCTGGATCTTGAGCATCGACCAACTTTTTCACGAACAAATCGCGCGAAAGCGTGAAGTTGATAAATCCTGGACCTGCCACCTCTAAGTGAAGTACGTTTTTAATCTTTTTGTCTAACAAATGTGCAACGATTTTTTGAGCAAAAGAAACTGGATTTTCACCAACAACCTTGCCAGCAACGAGTGCTACGTTCGTAGCCCAATCCCCATGAGAAAGCTCTTTCGGGTGTTCGAGCACAAAGTCCACCTGAGGAAGCCCCAGCTCCCCTAGCACTTTTTGTATCTCTTCTTTTAGGATTGATTCCATAGGACGATTCTAGCATTTTAAAGGTGAAAAGACAGTGCAGTTGACTTGTAGCTCTTTTTGTACGATTATCCTACAAAACGTTACCAATGCTTATACCTTTCAATCTTGAAAAGACCCTTGGTCAATACGACCAGGTTGTTTCAAAAACAAAAGCAATCGTTCTCCAAAAAAATGACGATTACGGACAAAGCTGGCTCCTTTTCAGACCGTTCTCTATGCTGGAACAAGCATGGATAAAAATAATGCGAATTCGCTCTATCCAAGAAAAAGGTGGCGTGCAAAAAATCGTTGACGAACCAATCACACAAGATTTTCTGCATGTTATCAATTACAGCGTCTTCGGCATTATGCTGACGAAAGAAAAACTGAAGGAAGAGCTGACAATAGATGCCTTAAGCGAAAAGTATGATGCGGTAGTGGACACAGTAAAAGAACTGTATAAAAACAAAACGCATGACTACAACGAAGCTTGGCGGGATATGGCGATCAGCACGATGGTTGATATTATGCTTTCCAAAGCAGTAAGAGGAAAAACCATGCATGCAAAGAAAACTGATACGCCAGAGGCTCTCTTTGAAATATTCAGAGATATCTTAAACTACAGTATTTTTTGCCTGATCCGTATTGAAGAAGGAACAGATTCGTTGCTTTAAGGCCCGCTTTTGCGGGTTCTTTTTTATTTATTTGACTTATTTTTAGAAAAAAGTAGGCTATAGGTGAAAACAATATTTTGAACCTTAAATTTAGAAACAATGCAAACATCAGAAGATGCTTACTTAAACGCTTTACTAATCACAAAAGAGTATGGGAATGATCGTATTACAAGAAACGGTGCAACAAGAGCGATTTTTGCCCATCAAATGCGGTTTGATTTACAAGAAGGGTTCCCTTTGTTAACAACAAAAGAAATAAAGTTTGAATCCGTTAAAGCTGAGCTTTTGTGGTTCATTGATGCAGGGAGAGAAACCGGGTACCGACTTTCACTAAAAAAGCTAAATGAAATCCAAAGAAAAAGCCCGGGAGCAAAGAACATATGGTCACATGACCAGGAACGTTTCGCTTCTCAAGGAAAAGCACAGTTTGAAGGCGACTGCGGTCGCATCTACGGTGCACAATGGAGAAACTGGGGTGGAAAAATTGATCAACTTGCTGAAAAAATTACAGCAATCAAAAACAATCCCTTTGACCGGTATCACATAATCACCGCATGGAACCCGAGCGATCTTCATGATATGTGTTTAGGTCCTTGCCATATGAAGATGCAGTTTTTTGTAAGGAAATCTCATGGCGCTTTTTTTCTGGATTTATCCATGGATCAACGATCATGTGATTTATTCCTGGGTGTCCCCTTTAACATTGCGAGCTACGCATTACTGTTACACATGGTTGCTCAATGTGTGGACATGCAACCAGGTGAACTGGTGATTACATTGGAAGATTGCCATATTTATCTTTCAGACAGTGAAGGCGATACAGGGAAAAGTCACCTTGCAAAAGTTGAATTGCAGCTTTCAAGAGAACCCTTTCCATCTCCTCAATTGTGGCTAAATCCTGAAATTAAAGATATCGACCTCTTCACAATGGAAGATATTAAAATTCTGAACTACCAACACCACCCCTTTATCAAAGCGGATTTGTTGTAACTTTACAGCTCGCCATATGGCGGGCTTTTATTTTGTCTCTATAGACAAAATACCAAAAGAAGGTAGTATGAGGGAAACAAAAAAATAATAATGAAAACAAGATCTTTGATTGTTGCCTATGGGCAACCAAACGGGCATGGGCTCGTCATCGGGAACGGGGACAAAATCCCCTGGAGGCTCCCTGCAGAACTTCGATATTTTTCTGACATAACCAAAAGAGTGTCTGAAAAAAACCCGAAAGGCATTGAAGGGTCCCCGGTAATTATGGGAAGGGGTACGTATGAATCACTTCCCAAAAAGTTCCGCCCTCTTCCGGGAAGGACGAACATCATTCTCACTAGAAACCCTGCATGGGCGCCGGAAAATGATGATGATTCAATCAGGGTAGCCCATACTCTCTGGGAAGCTCTGGATTACGCTGAGCAAGCACCAGGAGATGAGCTGTTCTGTATAGGAGGAGAAAAGGTCTACCGTGAAATGATTGATGCAATCATATTCCAAAAGCTGTATCTCACCTGCGTGTGCGGGAAGTTTCAGGGAGACAAATTCTTCCCTGCAGAAAAGCTGGGACTTGGTACTCGCTACAAAAAAATACAGGAGCATCATCACCAAAAAAATGAAGAAAACCCCTTCACTTTTATAACCAGCGAATACGAACTCATTGGTTAAACAAAAATCCCCCTTACGGGGGACTTTTTTATGTTGAGGATTAATCAACCACTTCGATTCCTGCACTTCGTGCTGAACCTTCAATGATTTTCATTGCCCCTTCAATATCGTTTGCGTTCAAGTCAGGCATTTTTCGCTCTGCGATTGCGCGTACTTGTGCGCGAGTTACTTTTCCTGCTTTTGAAGTTCGAGGTTTTCCTGAACCTTTTTGGATTCCTGCGGCTTTGAGTAAGAGATCAGTAGCAGGAGGTGTCGTCACGATGAAGTCGTATGAACGATCATCATAGACAGTGATCTTTACCCCTACCTTTTCTCCACGTTGCTCAGCAGTAGCAGCATTGAACTTCTGTACGAAGTCAGAAATGTTAACTCCTGCTTGTCCAAGCGCTGGTCCAAGTGGTGGGGCTGGTGTTGCCATGCCTCCCACTGCCTGCAATTTGATTTTTTTAGTAATATTTTTTGCCATACTATATAGATGAAGCGTTACTTAATGGCGAAAGCGTAACAGAGGCTATTCTACCAGAAAAACGTTTTTTGTACATTACATCTTCTTAACCTGAAGAAAGTCGAGTTCTACCGGTGTTTCTCGACCAAACAGTGACACCATCACCTTTACCTTTCCTCGTTCACGGTCAACTTCAGCTACACGCCCCTCAAGCTCTTTGAATGGACCATCATTGATGATGATAGTCTCCCCTTCTTCGAGATCAATAGCATGCTTTGCCGCTGTCTCTTCAGTCATTTGACCGAGGAGGTAGTCGATTTCTTTTTGCGTGAGTGGTACTGGTGTTACCCCAGATCCTACGAATCCTGTTACTCGAGGAGTGTTACGCACGACGAACCATGAATCATCAGTCACGATCATATCAACGAGTACATACCCTGGGTACACCTTTTCTTCAACCTCTACACGCTTTCCTCCTTTAATCTTGATTTTCTTTTCAGTTGGAACAACGACGTTAAAAATCTTGTCTTGCATTCCAAGACTATCGATACGCTGTCTAAGGTTACGAAGTACGGCATTTTCATACCCAGAGTAGGTATGGATTGCGTACCAGTAGCGCTGTCCTGTTTGTTCTTGTTTAGCCATAATAAAACTCTGATTGATTATTTAAGAAGTAATGCACGAAGTCCGAGTTGGAAGAGTGAGTCAAACGCCCCAAGCACGTACCCAAGAATAATAGAGAAAAGTAACACGACGATTGTATAGAGGATGAGGTGACGTCGTTTTGGCCACTTTACCTGTCGCATTTCGCCTTTTGTCTCTCGGAAAAATTGTGTGATCTTTGTCATGGTATTTTTGTTAAAAGTCCTCTTACTAAAAACCGCCCCGGGGGGCTTATATTTCTATAATACCCCACAGAGCGGTTTTGGTCAAGCAATATAACTGTTAACGGATTTCGTAGACAACAGTAACACTCGCTTCTACTTTCTGCGCTCCTACCGGAAGCGTTGGTGTTGCTGCTTTTTCTGCGACTGATGCTCCCACCATATCTGCACGTGCGTACATAGGCATAGGATACCCGCCACTATTTTCACTAAAAGAAACTACTCGAACAAGTTTAACACCGAGACTTTTTGCAAGCTTTTCTGCTTCAGCACGAGCATCGGTGATAGCGAGGTCTCTTGCTTCTCGACTAACTGCCTTGTCATCTTCAAAACCAAAGTTTGGGCCCTGCATATCTGAAACAGTATTTTGAGCAAGAATACCAAGTACTGTTTCTACATTTTCAAGATTTTTGACACTTACAGTAACTGAGTGATTAACCTCATACCCTCGAAGTGTTGGCGTACCTGGTTTTGGACATCCAATAGCCATACAAGTAACTTGCGGGTAATCATACTGCGGGTATGACGTATATGCGTCAGTTTTTATATATTTATCTTCTACCCCACTAGCGACAAGTGCTTTTTTGATAGCATCGATCTTTGTGCTCACTTCATTTTGCGCTTCCTTCAGCACTTTTTTCTCGGCACGCACTGAGAAGGTGATTTTTGCAGTATCTGGAGATTTCTCAACCTCCCCCTTTCCTGTTACAGAGATCGTATTGGTAGGAGTAAGTCCTGACCCTACAAAACGACTCTCTCGAACAACTTTCACTGTACTTGCCAAAAGGAAAAGCCCGAGGAGCACCCCTAATCCTATAAGTATTTTTTGATTTTTTTCCATAAATGTCTGCATATGATTGTTAGTATACCTTAGAAGACGAACTGTTTACATATTACTTACCTTGACAATCTGACGCAGTAATTTAGCAAATATCTAGTCAGGAGTATTTTCAAGCTCACCCATAAGCTTTCTTATTTGATCAGCTAGCAGTAGTTCACTGAACGCAACTGCTCTATCAATCGAATCATTGAGAATACTCCATGCATCTTCCAAAAGACCTGCCTCTTTAAAGAGTTCTGCATACTCGATGTCAAACTCTATAGAAGCTTTTGCACACATTTCTTTTGAAGGTATTTTTTCAATTTCTGCTTGGCGTTGCTCTACCCATCGAACAACGCACTCTATTGCAGCAGTACTTTTTCCTTCACTTTTTAATAACTGCAGTATCTCTTCTTTTGCAACTGGAGCGTTCTCTAGACTGCCGTGAAATGATTCGCTCATATCCTTACTGTTGGTTTAGTATGTCTGAAAGTATTTTCCCATCATGAAGCTCGACGATCCGATGTGTGAGCGCTGCATACTCAGGCTCGTGTGTCACCATGACAATAGTCTGCCCTGCCTTGTTTAGTTCAATAAATGTATCAAGCACTGTCTTTGATGTTTCAGAATCAAGGTTTGCTGTCGGTTCATCGGCAAAAATAATTTTTGGGTTATGCCCTATCGCACGAGCGATAGAAACTCGTTGTTGCTGCCCTCCAGAGAGTTGGCTTGGAAGATTGTCCATACGGTCACCTAACCCAACTCGAGACAGTGCCACCGCTGCACGCGCACGAGCGTCAGCTTCTGATAGTCCCTGCATCAACAAAGGAACCATTACATTTTCAATAGCAGACAGGCTCGGCAAAATAGCATAATCCTGAAAAATATACCCGAGCGAGTGAAGTCGTAGTCGTGTCTGATCATCATCGTCAAGTGCTGTTATCAAAACACCATCAATAACAATGTCTCCGCTTGTTGGGCGATCAAGAAGTCCGAGTTGATAAAGCAGTGTAGATTTTCCTGAGCCAGATCTCCCTGTAATAGCGACAAATTGCCCTTCAGGAATAGTGAATGAAACATCGTTTACAGCACGCACTTCTCCGTCTCCACTTTTAAATATTTTTGAGAGATTTTTTACTTGAATCATATTATCGTCCTAATATAGCACTTAACGTATTTTGTTTAATAACAATCCGCGCAGGAATCAAACCAGCAACAATGGTAGCGAAGAGAAGTATTGCGACACGAACAGCTGTCCCATCAATGGTCGCAACAAGAATACCATCAGAAAACGGGAAGTTGATAGGATTTGCGTCAAAGTATGGCTTTAGAAAAGCAAAGACAAGCACAGAGCCGACAAGCGCTCCTATGAAAGCATAGAGAAGCGACTGCATGATATAGGAGATAATAATAGCTCGGGGGGTAATTCCTATTCCTTTTAGAATACCAATGAACCTCCGGCGTGTAATTGCGTTTACAAAGATAACAATAAAGATTGTGATTGCGGCAACCACGAGACCGATGGCACTGATGGCATTTCCCAAGATACTAAATGTTGTTTTAATTTGATCCAAAAACTGAGGGATAGCCTCTTCAAATGTCTGCACTCTCGCGTCTTTATCAACCCCAGCACTGATTAGTGCTTGTTTAGCAATAAGTGGATCAGTACCGGGAGCAAGAGCTATCGCAATCTCATTGACATTAAAATCACTTCTATCAACAAGTTTACGGAATTCGCTGTCTACCATGAAGATACGCGCATCCACTTCGTTTACTTTTGATTTTAAGACCCCTTTAACAGTGTACTCTTTTGTATTTGTGCCAGATTTCAAAAGTACACGAGAGCCTGCTTGCACTCCCTCAAGGACAGTAAGTCCAGGGAATTCGTTCTTGTTGTATTTTCTAAGCAAAAAGCTTCCTATAACAATACTATCTGTATCAGAAGGTTCCAAAAACGACCCCTCAACAATAAGATCGGACAAGTGTGTTACTTCATTTTCTTTTATCGGATCAATACCTGCTATTTGTCCTGCTGCACTATTTCTTTTTTGATCCTTAAGTATCACATCACGGAAGTTTGCCTCTACGGTGCCACCTCCTATATATCGTGGACTGTACGCGTGAAGCCCTGGCAATGTTTCGACTGTTTTAATAATCGCTTGACTATTGTTGATACGATCGCGGTCAAGAAAAGAACTAACAATAAGGTCCCCTGTACTAAACTTTTTGTTTTGCTCAAGAGAACCAGCAATCAAGCCAACCAAAATACCACTCACAACAACAAGATTGAGAAATGTAAGAAGCATCACAAAAATGATGAGCGACGTCGTCCATTTATTTGCACGTTGCAGCTCTCTCTTTGCAAGAAAAAACCCTACGCGAATGTCTATCTGTAACGCCTCAATAAGTGAGTTTTTCTTTGGCATATTCGTAATTATTTCTTAACAGGACGCCACAAGACCTTTTCTCCTGCAGATACTCCAGAGAGGATTTCGTACATGTCACCATCTCCTTTAAGTCCTGTAGTGATGGCTGTCGTTGCTGTTTTATATCGGTTTCCTCTTGTTGCAACAATTTTTTCAATTGTTTGGGTTCCATCTTGTGCCTTATTTACAACACGAGCGGGAAGAATAAGTACTTGCTGTTTCTCTGCTGTGACTATTGCCATAGTTGCGGTCATGCCTGGTTTTATCATCGCAATATCAGTAATAAGGGCTTTGATTTTATAGTTGATGATGGTTCCCTCTTGGGTAGCAGCGGGGTCAACAGATGAAACTGTAGCAGTGTACTTTGTTCCAGGAAATGCATCGTAAGAAACATTCACCAACTGTCCTACTGCAATAGTGCTAATATTCCCTTCTCCTACATTTGCTTCCAAATAGAGGTTCCCGATATCTTGCAAAACAACCACTTCTTTTTGAGGACTAATGATTTCGCCAACCTTAACATCGACTCGTGTAATCGTACCGTCAGCGGGTGCTCGAAGGATCTTTTTCTCAAGACGAGCAGCTGCCTGCTCGACACCTGCTTGCCCAGTGACAACATCAGCAAGCGCAGCATCAACATCAGCTTGTCGAGCAGTAGCCTTTTTTAGATTGAGTTCGGCAGTGCGTGTAGCAACAAGTGATTCAGCATTTGCGACAGCACTATCACGTGTCTCTTTTGCTTGGTTATACGCATTTAGGTTTGTAACGTATAGCGCAGCGCTTGTATTTGGTATTTTAATTTTCCAGCTTCCTCCCTGCCCTGACGAAGATCCTACAGGAAAGATGAGCGACAACCCTTTGGTACCTAGTGACTGACTAAGGGTGGTACTGATCTTTGTAGTACCACTTTCTATACCTGAAAAGTTAACGAAGTCTCCTCCGAATGAAGAGATAGAAATTGCGTATTCACCCTCCTGCCCTGTATATGTTCCTGAGATGGTTGGGGTGTTTGCCATGACTGTCCCTGTTGTTGACTCTGCAACAAGCCCTTCAGAAAGTAGCTTTCTTCGAGCATTTTCAACAAGTACGTCTTGTGCCTTTCTTGTTTGTTCCAAGTCACGTTGTGCATTTGAAAGATTTACTTGAGCAAGTGCTATTTCTTCGTTGCTTGCACCATCAAGCACTCGTTTGTAACGAGCCTCTGCAGCAAGCAACGCGCCCTTGGCAGAGGTAAGAGCTGCCCGTTCTTCAGAAGTATTAAGAGAAACCAGGATATCTCCTTTTTTCACTTTTTGACCAACAGCAACTCGAATATCCCTTACGGGATCACTAACATCAAACCCCAAGGAGAGGTCAGTAGCACTTACAACAGTACCGCTCGCGACAACGGTACGTGTAAGCGTATCTTGCTTAACAGTTTCGACAATGACCCCCTCTTCGGGTCCAAACGCTTTGGAAAGAACCATAATAACAACAGCAACAAGTACTACGATGCCTATTTTTATTCTTTTTCGTTTTGGCTTCCACCAACCCCAGATATTTCTTAAAAATGCAGTAATCTTTTCTTTCATATATATAGTTATAACACATACCCCCACTTTTGTGGGGGTAGTTGCCTTATTTAATACCAAGAAGTTCTACTTCAAATACAAGTGTTGCGTTTGGTGGTATTGCCCCAGGTACACCGTTAGCGCCATAAGCAAGATCAGCAGGGATAGTAAGTATGCGAGCTTCCCCCACCTTCATACCAAGAACACCAAGATCCCATCCCTTAATTACCATTCCTGCTCCTAGAGGGAACTCAAAGGGGGTACCACGTGTTTTACTTGAATCAAATACAGTTCCGTTAGTAAGTTTTCCTGTATAGTGCACTACTGCTGTTTTTCCATTAGTAATTTCTACACCTGATCCTTCTTTTGTTGTTTCTATTGTCATACCTTGTACTACTTTTTTATTGCTTGTAACTGGCTTTTCTGTACTGACAGGAGCTTGTTCTTTCTCCACCTGCACCTGCTGCTCTACCGGTAACGGTTCTTGTACCGGTGTTTTCTTAAGCCAAGAAAAGATAATAACACCAATAAAAATAATAACAATCGCGATTGATACATATTTCATAGGCACTTAGTATACCCTACTTACTGCAACAAAAAAATTGCTACCTAATAGAAAACGCAGGGTTTTGTTCTATCTCCTTTGTTAGTACTGCAAAATCTTTTGAGACCTCTTCTTCGGTAAGAGTTTTTTCAAAAGATTGAAATACCAAGCGATACGCGATGCTTGTACGCCCATCTTTTTCGAAGCGGTCAAATATAAAAGGATCGCGAACACAGTAAGTACTTGCAAAATTGGTAACAAGCGTATCGAGCACCGCTAATGCTTCTATATTTTCTACCCATACAGCAATATCTCTAGTGATAAACGGATATGGCGACCATGGAATAAAAATCCCTTTTGCAGAAGTACTACCAATAACATCCAGAGAAATAGCATATTTTTCAATAAAGCGATCAATGGGAAGTTCTTCAAATATTCCACCATCAACAGTTGCAACATGCACCTCTTCTCTATCAGCCAAAAACACTGTTCCAACTTCAAACAAGCGAATCTTTTGTAGTCCAAACAAAGGCATATGTAAACGATTGAGTTCGTAACTTTCTTTTAGCCCCTCAGAAAGTGTAGTACGAAGTGCGCTTTTATCTTTGGCGCCATACGATACATAGATTTCTCCTTTTTTACGAAACACGTAAGTAACCACCTCGCGAAATCCATTGTCAGAAAGCCAATACTTTACAGCACGTACTTTGTCGAATTCTGAAGGTTGCACAGTCAAAGAAAAAGGAAGTGGTGACGGGACAATGCCTTCATAGCCCAAAACACGACCGACCTCTTCAGCGAAATCATGTACACCCACGATATCACCGCGTTCATCAGGTATGTTTATAGTAACCCCTTTTTCAGTAATAGCATACGCATAGTTATATCGGGAGCAAATAGCCACAATCATTTCAGTGGTGACCTCAATCCCAAGAATACGAGCAATTTCTTCAGGTTTGCATACAAGTACTTTTTTTTCTTGCGCTACAGGATACACGTCAGCAACACCTACTACCGTTCCTCCCGCAAGCTCTTGAATAAGAGTAACAAGTTTAGTTGCTGCTTCGTAAGCGACAGTAGGGCTAAGATCATTTTCAAAACGTTTTGAGGCATCAGTGACAAGCCCAAGTTTTCGAGAAGTTTTTCGTATTGGGGAAGGTTCGAAGTTTGCGACCTCAATAATAATATTTTTGGTTTCCTCACTGACCTCGGCGGTATTCCCTCCTTTAACACCAGCAATAGCCAGTACCCCCAAATAATCGGCAATGACTGTATCTGGCTCCTGCAATACTTTTTCCTCTTTCGAAAGAGTAACGACATTTTCTCCAGGGTGAGCAAGACGAACAATAATGCCCCCATCTATTTTTTGATGATCAAACACGTGTGTTGGTTGACCTCGATCAAAAAGGACGTAGTTTGTCGCATCAACGACGTTGTTGATTGAGCGCGCCCCGATTGAAGCAAGAGCCTCCTGTAACCATTTTGGAGAAGGACCAACAGTAACACCTTCGAGCGCCACAGCAATATACCTGCGGCAGGTTGGGCTTTTTATTTCGACAGGTAGTGCAAGTGGTACTTCCGGCAATGCAGGAGCGGTATATGGCTTTAGTGTAAGCTGTAACAATCCTGCAATCTCTCGCGCCATTCCATAATGACTCAAGCAGTCATGCGCTCTATCTGGAAGCACTTTGATATCTAAAATAGTATCTTCACCACGTACCTCTTCTGACTCAACCTCAAAAGCATGAAAAATGATCGTCTCTTTGAGTTTCTCAACTGACGGTAATGGCTCAACAATATGTTTTTGTAACCAGTTATAAGAATATTTCATAGCTAAAATTGATTGAAGCGAAGATCTCCTTGATACGCGAGTCGAACGTCAGTGATACCGAACTTTACATTTGCTAGCCGATCAAGACCCATACCAAATGCAAACCCTGTCACTTTCTTTGGGTCATACCCAACTGCTTCAAATACATTTGGATGAACCATCCCTGCACCGCAAACTTCAAGCCATTTTTCTTCTCCATCTTTTTGTACTTTTACATCAACTTCAAACCCTGGCTCCACAAAAGGAAAAAAGCTTGGACGAAGTCGTATTTCAGTAGTATCTCCGAAAAGCTCCTTAAAAAAGGAAAGTAACACCCCCTTTAGATGCGCAACAGTAATACCCTCACCGACAACAAGCCCTTCTACTTGATGAAATTGCATTTCATGTGTTGCATCCGTTGATTCGTTGCGGAACACTTTTCCGGGAACAATAATCGCCAGTGGTGGGGTGTGCGCCTTCATATAACGGATCTGTACTGGAGAAGTGTGTGTTCGAAGTACATAGCCTGGTTTATCTTTTATCCAAAAAGTGTCTTGCATATCACGAGCGGGATGGTCTTTAGGCACGTTAAGCGCATCAAAGTTATACCATTCCTCTTCTAGCTCAGGACCAGTTGCTACAGAAAAGCCTTGTTTTTTAAAGATGGCAATAATCTCTTCTGTCACCAAAGTAAGTGGGTGCAAGGTTCCTTTTTGATAGTCTAACTGCATGTACCAAAACTATAGCTAAAAATATGGTTTTTTACAATTTAAACAGTTTTTTTACAACTTGGAGCAAGCTAGTTATTGGGGAGCGCGACACTTGATGGCAGTTATGTACACAATGTGTATACCCTCTTTTTTCTATCTGTTTCTTTTCACAGGCACCACAAAGAATAAACTGCCCCTTACACCCAAATTCTCGACAGTCAACAATATTTTCCGACGCGGTACCACATGTTGCACATACGCCAATCACTTTGTGTTTTGGATCATCGGTGTAGAAGCCCATTGCAACACGTGCATCAAACACATAAAGCTTCCCTTCAAAATCTTCATTTGGATATTTTTCCATATATGACACAATGCCACCGTCGAGCTGGTATACATCTTTGAATCCCTGTGTGATAAGGTACCCACTTGCCTTTTCACATCGCACCCCTCCGGTACACACAGTAAGGACTGTCTTTTCTTTCAAATGTTCAATTGTTTTTAACAACTTTGGCAGATCACGAAAGTTCTGCATTGGAGGACAGATAGACCCTGCAAACTTCCCTATCATATGCTCGTAGGCATTGCGCATATCAACAATATAGAACTCTTTTTTGTCAGCAATCCACTGATGAAGCTCCTCCGGTTTTAGATGTACCCCCGTAGTAACGTTTGGATCAACATCACACACACCAAGGTGTAACGAAACAATTTCTGGGCGCACTTTTACTGAAAGCTTAGGAAAAGCATTTCCTGTTCCAACACTTCGTTTCATATGAATAGCAAGAAATCGAGAATTCCCGGTAGGACTCGTAGGGTCTTCTTCCATAGCTTTTATAAAAGCTTCCGTATCAGAAACCTTCCCCTCAAGAGTGATATTAATACCTTCCGTTGCAACAATGAGACGACCTCTGAGTGAGTACTTTTCACACAACGAACGAAGCCAGTCACGAACAGCTTCTGGGTTTTGAATAAACACGTATTTATAAAAAAGTAGTATTTGATAGCCTGATTGCATGTACGGCACTATAACAAAAAACCAATCGGTATGACAACCAACACTCTTTTACCTATCTTTACCGTAAAGATGCAAGTTATGTATTACCCTAAACAGCCCCAAAATCCGCCCAACCATTATGCCGAAAATGGTGCTATACATTGCAACAGAGACCCCAATGACAGAGACACCCTCCGCTTCAATGATTTCTTTAAGCAAAAGTCTGCTCAAAAAATACACACCAATCAACACTATACTCGCAAAATCAAAGCGTTTTATTCTCATAAGCTGTTTCTGTTCATCCCATTGCACTGGGATCATTTTGTAAAACCATGCTGCCCCAGCAACAAATCCACCAAATGAGAAATACACTACAGGCCAAGGATTTACATGGTATTCAAAAACATCGAAGAGTGCTGCAAAGGCAAACAACCCTGCGGCAACAACAAGCATGACGATACGGAGACGTAAAAGCCAATCTATTTTTTTTGCCTTGTGGAGTTCTAAGACCGTATCAAGTTCTTCCATGATGAATCATTAGTATACTATGCATAGTCTCTGTTAAGAGAAAAAGGCAGGCACATAGCCTGTCTTTTTCTTTGATGGGTGCCCATCGGGGTTCGAACCCGAGATAACAGAACCACAACCTGTTGTGTTACCACTACACTATGGGCACCATACTTTTTATTCGTTTAACCACTAGCGTCCTTTGTATACGACGGTGGCGTCTCATTTATACCAGAAATATGGTTAAAAAGTCTAGCGCAAGCATATAATAGGCTTGAGAGCCTGTTGGCATATACAAGCGTTGTTTCTGAAACAGCAACACCACTCTCACAAGCATGAAGGAGCGCCCGCTCCATCCGACGAGACACAGTGCGGCATACATCAAAATACACTGCCCCCTCTGTTCCCCCTGCAATAAAAAATGTCTTGATAGGTGGAAGCATCATTTCAACTTGTTGTATCAACTTCTCAATATCAGCAACCTTCTCAATAGAAACACTCATTCCGGCACCCGCAAGTTCTGCTTGAATAACAAACAATGTCTCTTGTACCTCGTGCACGATAGCGGCAATATTTTGGCCTTCAATAGTCATTGACTGAGCATCGGCACGAACTTTTGCAAGCCCGAGAAATGCAACAAGCTCATCAACAGATCCTAGCGCTTCAAACACAGGTGCGGTTTTTGGGATCCGCTCCCCCTGCGGAGTATTAAATAACTTCGTTGTTCCTTTGTCTCCTTTGCCTGTGTAGAGCATATTTTATTGGTTAAACTTGCGTGTGATAATTCGCTCCGCGATTTGTGACCCAAATATAACAACGGCAAGAAGAATTCCGTATCCAAAAAGAGCACTAAGAAAATCTATATGAATTGTTCGAAGCGACCCAAGTAAAAAAGCAACATACCATGAAACAATAGAAATACCACCAAGTGCAAAAGCAGCTCGACGAAAACGTGATGCAGGCACTGTCCCTTCAAAAGAAAGTCTGCGCAAGTATGGGGCAACAAGCATGTTTAGGAGAATTCCGTTCACAACAATCACACCGACTACCACTACCTTTAAAAGAAACTTTGATGAAATACTCAGACGACCAATGTCTCCTAGGTAAAGCGCGACTCCGCTTATTAACAATACTCCAAGCCCTACCCAGATGATGCTTGTCAGAGTATCCATTGTTTCTTTTTCTTCTTGTGAAATAACTCTGTCTTTCAAAAAACGGAAAAAGAAAATATCTGTAATCGTTGCGGCACCTACACCTAAAATAAATCCTACATTATGAAGTACTACCCAAAAAAGTTTTTGCGTCTTCAACAACGGGACTATTTGGTGTATTGGGAAACTCAAAAGGCTTACAATCAAGACAAGGTTGGTGAGTGCGATACCTACGCACCAAAGACACCAACGTCTAATAACAAAGGCCTGAACTCCTATAAGATAGAGAGAGAAAAGTGCTCCAGTCATAAGAACAAAAAAAAGTATCAAAAGAAACCAAGCGGTTCCTGTTTCTCCAACTGGAAATGCGAGGAGCACTGCTACTAATGCAAAATAAAAAGCTCCAAGAAACTCGTTAGGAACACCAAAACTGCGAGCAAACCTACTATGCAACACTGAGTCGCATGGGTGCTCTCGAGGACAGGCAAGATTTTTGTGTGTAAATTTCTTATAGAGCATGTAGAGAGAGATAAAGAGTCCTCCCCCACAAGCAATAAACGCAACGATACTATTCATACCTTGTATTCTAAATGAAGAGGACACAAAAACAAAACAACGAGTAGTACTCGTTGTTTTGTTTTTGTGCGCAAGAGAGGACTTGAACCTCCATGCCCTTGCGGGCGCTACCACCTCAAGGTAGTGCGTCTACCAGTTTCGCCA
>CAZNZN010000006.1:0-34290 GCA_964577515.1 uncultured Candidatus Saccharibacteria bacterium
TAAACTGTGCCGCATAATTAGTTGATCCTCCTGTTGCTTCAGCATAAAGCCCAACGTTGGTGGTTGCTGCACCAGTGTTTGAGAAGTAACCAGCATAGTCAGTGCCGGTGGTTGCACCAGTTTGGAGTCCTTCGATTGCTTTGTTGCTTGCAGTGGTTGAGTTCGTAGAAACGGAGAGGATGTCGTTTGCGGTTGCAGGAGAGATCGTCGTTCCTGAACGTGACCAGTAGCCAACAGCACCAGATCCAGAGATGGTACCTGAACAGGTGAGGTTGCCGTTTGAATTATCAACAGTACAACCTGTTGCACCTGATCCTCCAGCGAGAAGAACATTTCCGGTTGAAGATCCGCCTAGTCGTAATTCACCTGTGCCTTTTGCGTCGAGAGTCAAAAATTCATTAGTGCCTGAAGAAATGGTTGTAAGGGCGATACCATTACCAACAGTGTTTGCTGTTATCTTAAGTCCAGTTACTGAAGAAGCGGTGTTGGTATCAACTTGAAAGGCATAGTTAGTACCAGAGTTGGCAGCGGTGATGGCAGTTGTTGAAGCACCTGTTACATTTACCCCGCCTGAAGCGAGAATGCCTGCGATAGTAAGATTGCCTGTCGAAGTGATTTTGTTTGCCGAAGAGAAGAACTGAATATCTCCTGTTACTCCGCTTTGGAATGTGAGTGCATTGGTCCCCGTTGCTTTGAGTCCGGCGTTTGTTGCATCTCCGAGTACAAGTGCACCTGAGGTAAGCGCTGGTATTTGAGAACCTGTTGCTGATTGTGCAGGAGTGAACCCTCCGACAGTTCGTGAGTTGATAGCAAACCCTGATGACACCACTTGTTGTCGTGGTGAAAGTGTCTCAAACGATACACCAGAACATGATCCTGATACCTGTGCTGCAACTTCAACGTTGATAAATACTTGATCATCGGTAAAACCGTAGTTACTCAAATCATCACCTCCAGCAGCAACATCACCAACATTTCCATTAAACACTCCTTCTCGAGTGAGGATGGTCATCGTACTTGGAGTACCCGCTGGCCAGACCTTTGACCCACCAGTAGAAGCGTTGTACAAAGAGAAACGATAACAGTAATTGGTTCCACTTGGACCACCGAGAAGGTTTCCACTTGCATCAAGAAGTCGCCCTTGGAAGTTGATGATACTTGGCACTCCTGCAGCGGCAAATGTTTGTGTAAACAAAAAACCTATGAAAAACAAGGATGAAATAACAAAATGCGGCACAACAGAGCGTGCTTTTCGACGTGAACGCAATTGTGAAAATAAACTTCGTAATTTCATCAATTTACCCTTATATTTTAACAAATTGCGTTCAGTTTTGCATATATAAATAGATGCAAAAGTGTGAATAAGTCGAGTGCACAAAAAAACAGACCGCGCAAGGTCTGTTTTTAAAATAATTTCTTGAGAGATTTTCAGTTACAAGGTTGTCTTTTGTACCGGTTTTTTTACAGGAGTGATGAGCTCTTTTGGAAGCATTTTTTCTATCGCTTCAACAGTCTGAAAACCGCTCACTGTTTTACCGTTTACCACCAATTCTGGCAGTGTCCCGCGAATTTTATAGATAGAGGTAAGCGCCCTGATTGTTGAAAGATCGAGATTGGCATCAAATGAATAGATGCGAACATCGGGGTATTTTTCACGAAGTGCATCGAGCACATAACTCTGTTTTTCGCAGTCAACACACGCATCTTTGTTGCCATAAAAATAGAAAATCGTGTTTGTCTTCTCACCGCAACGTTCTCGAATACGTTTTGAAAGCAAGAAGTCTTTTACCTGCAAAATCGTGTATTGCTTTTTAAGCAACTGTACCTCGCTTTGATTGCCAACATTTTGCTCACTGTAGCTGATTTTTCCTGCCAAATCAGCGATCTCTTTTGAAAGGATTGAGTTGTCCACATCCTGACAAGAAAGTTCTTCAAGGAGTGCAAATTGTGTCTCAGAAGAGAGAATATCAACAGCGATTTTGTTCTGAATATCCTTTATTTGATTGATTTTTTTGTTGTTGATATATGAACTTAAGTACCATCCTGAAGCGAAAATACCACAGGTAATCAGGAACACGACAATGTATTTTTGAAATCCTTGCATAAATAAAACTCTTAACGCCATGCTGGCTGTTTTCGTCCTCGTAGTGTATTCCAAACCGCCTTCAAAAGCCAGAGCGGTGCGATGACACTATAGATCAAGATGTATGGAATGATATGCCAATGTAGCGCCTTGCCTTGTTTGTTGAGTTTCGTTCCTACAATGATAGAAAAGATGATGAGGCCGTACAAAATGATACTCACAAACAAAATAGTTTTTGTGTTGATAAAGAACCAATCAAAATGTGGTGTCACCGAAAGATTGAACCCTTTGATAGAAACTTCAGTGATTTTTTTGATAAGAAAAATACCAAAGTTGTAGACTAGAGCAAAAGAGAGGTATACCACGGCACAAATAGAAATAATCCCCGAAGGAAGTGTGAAAAAAGAGAAGTTGCCATACTTTGTCTTAAATATAAGATGTCGATAGTCGATCGTGTTTTGGATAAAACCGTAAATCCATCGGAGGCGTTGCTTGTAGAGCTTCTTCACTGTATCAGGAGATGAGGTGTACACATATGCAGTATGGCAGTGATCTATCTTCATATGATGCTGCTGCATACGATATGCTATTTCTTGATCTTCAGTATTGTGTGCTTTTCGAAACTTGCCAATTGTTTGAAACACTTCTTTTCTAAATACAGAAAAAGGACCAGGGGTCACGTGAATGGCACCAAGATATGCAAGCATGCGCTTGTTGTACGTACTCATGTTGTACTCAATCTTTTGCGCATGTTGTAAAAGATTTTTCGGCTTATTCACAATAAGTGATGGCGCAACCGCCATGACTTCAGGCTTTTGTTGAAACACATGTACCATGCGCTTGAGTGCGTCAGGGGCAACAAAAGAGTCAGCGTCTAAACACGAGATAAGGTCGGCATCAGTATGATCGATACCGAAGTTTACCGCGGTATGCTTTCCTCCATTTTCTTTTTGAAAAATACGCACACGAGGGTTATCTTTATACTTGAGCATCTCGTGCCATGTATCATCAGTAGAACCATCATCAACAACGATCACTTCCAATTTATCTTTTGGATAATCAAGATTAAGAATTGACTCAACAGTTCCATGCACTGTTGTTCCTTCGTTCCAAGCAGGAACAATGACAGTCACTGACGGGTATGTTGCTAAATCTGGAGTGTCTTCACGGTGTACCTTAGTCAAATGTTTTCGTTTTTCAAAAAAAGTCACGAGAAAAAAGACCTGTACATACACGGCTAAAAAAAGGACTATATACGTTGCTATCTCCGAGAAGTTCATAGTCTTTGTAGACTATAAAGTACCATATTTTATGGCTTTTTTCAACCTTTTTGAAGACAAAAACATGCAATCCACGCTATACTATCTCTCATGGAACAAAACAACGAAACACCAATACAACCAGGAAATGAGAAGAAAAAAATACCGGTTAGTGTCCCTGCGGCAATAATAACCGCGGGAGTGCTCATTGCTATCGCACTAATTTTAGGACGAGATAGCGACACTGCCCCAACAATGCGCAAAAATGCACCTGGGAACGAAGCGGTAGAACAACCACTTGCACCAGTAACACTTCGCAGTGACGATGCGCTTCGCGGTGATCCAAAAGCTAGTATCGTCGTTGTTGAATATTCTGATAGTGACTGTCCGTTTTGCCAACGTTTCCACGAAACAATGAAAGAGGTAGTGACAACATCAAAAGGTACTGTCGCTTGGGTATACCGACACTTCCCACTTTCTATACATCCGAATGCAAGAAACGAGGCCATCGCACTCGCGTGTGTGAAAAATATCGGAGGCAATGAGGCATTCTGGAATTTTCTTGATACCGTTATCGATGTAACACTTACTCCAGAGAAAAGTACCGCAATGTTTACCACTATTGCAAAAGAACAAAAAATTGATAGCGCGCTCTTTGCAACATGTCTTGTAAATCCAAGTATCGCAAAAATGATTGATGAACAATCAGCAGAAGCACAAGCACTTGGTGCTCGAGGGACACCCTTTAGTGTAGTACTCAACACAAAAACTGGAGCGCAAAAAGTGATTCCTGGAGCACTTCCAATAGAAGAAGTACAAAAAATAATTGCTTCTCTGCAATAAAATTCTCAGGATGAGATAACTAAAAAAACCCTTGTAAAACAAGGGTTTTTTTAGTTATCTTCTAATCAAAATAATTACGAAGTTTTTGGATCTTATCATTTTGACGAAGCTTTTCATGCACCTTTGCTTCAATCTGACGAATACGTTCACGCGTCACACCGAATTCTTTTCCGACTTCTTCAAGTGTGTGTTGCACTCCATCGATAAGCCCGTACCGCATTTCGAGAATACGACGTTCTTTCGGTGAGAGCTCCGCGAGCACCGCATTCATTTGTTCCTTGAGCATGTTGCGTGTTGCTTCTTGATCAGGACGAAGTAGTTTGTCATCAGGAATGAATTCTCCAAACGTTGATTTATCTTCATCGTCTCCTATTGGTTGTTCAAGTGAACGTGTTTCTTGATTGATTTGTTCAATCACGTGCACTTTTTCAACTTCGATTCCCATCTCGTTCGCGATTTCTTCTGCAAGAGGATCACGCCCAAGATCTTGTGCGAGACGGCGCACTACTTGTTTGTATTTTGAAATCGTTTCCACCATGTGCACAGGGATACGAATCGTTCGAGACTGATCGGCAAGTGCGCGTGTAATAGACTGACGAATCCACCATGTAGCGTAGGTTGAAAACTTAAACCCTTTTGTCCAGTCAAACTTTTCTACTGCTTTAAAGAGGCCGATATTTCCCTCTTGGATCAAATCAAGGAGTGTGAGGTCAGCAGTACGATTTGCATACTTCTTTGCAATAGATACAACGAGGCGAAGGTTTGAGCGTGCAAGAAGATTTTTTGCTTCCAAATCTCCTGCGATAATACGTCGAGCAAGTTCTTTTTCCTGCGCCGCGCTAATAAGCGAGTACTGTCCAATGTCCTTGAGGTACATTTGCACAGAACTAAACGTAGTACTATCTTTTGCATATTTTGCGAGATCTTTTGTCTCATCGACATCAAGAAGATTACCTCCCTCAAGAACATCAACCCCTGCAGTACTTACTTTTTCGTACAGCTCATCAAGGAAACTGATGTTACTTTCAATATCAGGAAACATTTTAAGGATTTCATCATAAGTGATGAACCCTCGTTTTTTTCCTTTTTCAATAAGCTCTTCCGCTTTAACTTCCATCTCACGAAGCTTCTTTTCTGTGTTTGTTTCGCGACGAGGAGCAGTCCCCGGCTGACGGATAGTGATAGGCTTTGGTTTATGTTTTGGCTTTGATTTTAAAGGTTTTTTTGCCACTTTCGGAAGAACTTTCTTCTTTGGTTGTGGCTTTTTTGCTTTTTGTTTTGCCGTAGCAATAGGTTTCTTTTTTGGGACTGGTTTTGTTGTTTTCTTCTTAACAACTTTTTTTATTCCCTTTTTCTTTGGCGCTACTTTAGCGCTTTTTTTTGTTACCGTTTTCTTTTGTGGTTGTTTCTTTTTGCTTGGCATAAGGATGCGTTTGTATCATTTACGAAAAAACGTACTTTGTCAACTTTCCCCCTGACAACGTAGGGATATGAACAAGTGATATGACTATTCCGTATGCAGTCGAGCGTTTATATCCGAGAGCACTGCAAGTGTTTGTGTTTCTACTTCAGTATTTCCTTCTGAGGCATGTAGTACTCCGGAGAAATGCTGCCGTGCTGTAACAAGGAAGTTGTTTATTATTTTCTTAATAAGTTCTTTTGCAACACCTTCTTTATCTTCATCAGAAAGTCCTCCGTATTCTCGTTCAACAATAAGAAGCGCCTGCGTCATACGGTCATCAATAATAGAAGGTGCAGTAAAAACCATATCCCCTGCTCCAAGCGAGTTGAGAGGTTCACAAAGTGTCTCTATCGCTTTAGAAGGATACTGTTTTCGAAGTGCCACAAGACGTTCATATGGCGTAATATTACCTTGAGAAGAAAAACTGCCTTGAGGTTGCTCATTTGTGATAGTTGGTACTTGTACTGTCGCAAGCTCAGCAGTGATATCAGATACTGAAACACCGATTGCTTGAGAAATCATTGTTATGTAGGCAGCTCGTTCTATAGGAGAAGCAACGCGGACCAAGAAGGGGAAGATTGTCTCTTTTATTGTTTTTGCGAAAACATGCGGAGAGAGTTTTAGCGCACGGATACGATCAAGGTGATGCACAATGAAGTGTTTACTTTCTTTCAAGCGTTCTTTCCATGCATCGGCTCCTTCTTTGAGAATATAGTCTGCGGGATCGTTTCCCTCAGGGAGCACAACCACTTTTGGATTCATGCCAAGTGTAAGCGCTACAAGCGCTGCGCGGTCCATAGCTTTTTGCCCAGCACTATCTCCATCAAAAGCTAAGAAGAGATGCGGGGTAAGTCGTGCAAGTACTGAGAGATTCGAAAAAGGGTCTTTTGCTGCGTCTTCGGAAACAGCGGTTCCTGAAGTAGCAACGGTATTTTTGAACCCTGCTTGGTGCGATAAAACAAGATCCATTTGTCCCTCAACAAGAATAGCAAAATTGTGTTTTTTTATGTGCAGTTTTGCCTTGTCGAATCCGAAGAGGACATTTGATTTCTTAAACAGTGCTGTTTCCGGACTATTAAGATACTTTGCACCGTCTCCATCACCAGGGAACGCACGTCCTGAAAAAGCAACGACGCGTCCACTAGTATCAGTGATCGGAAACATGATACGTCCTCTAAAACGGTCATATGTCTTCCCTTCTGACTGCTTTAGTAGCCCCGCAGCAAGTGCGTACTGCTGTTCTTTTTGTCCTTGGCAACTGTTCGTAACAAACCGCCATTCATCTGGTGCATATCCTATACGGAACACAGCGATCGTTGCGTCTTGTACTCCTCGTTGTTTAAGATACGCCAGAGCGTCAGGTGTTTGCGTCAGCATCGTTTCATATCGAGAAGCTGTAGTATCAAGGACTGCATAGAGTGGGTCGTTATCTTGTACTTCACCTTTGTATGTTGCAAGAGAGATTCCTGCTCGGTCTGCAAGTATTTTCAGTGTCCCCTTGAAATCAAGGCCCTCAAAAGAAGAAACGAAGGAAAATACATCTCCTTTTGCTCCACACCCAAAACAGTAATACAACCCCCTATCAGGAGAAATATAAAACGAAGCAGTCCGTTCGTTATGAAACGGACACTTCGCCTTATATTGATTCCCTGACTGTTCAACCGTGATATAAGAAGCAATGACTTCGGTAATAGGCAATCGTTCTTTTATTTGTTCGACTACCGTTTTCATGTGCCTTATTCTTCGTCGTTCTTAATGTTGTTGACTTGGAGAATATTTCTTTCTCTAAATCCTGTACCTGCTGGGATAAGTCGCCCAACAGTAACGTTTTCTTTAAGTCCTCGAAGGGTATCAATTCCTCCTTTCACTGCGTTGTTGATGAGTACTCGGTTAGTGTTTTGGAATGAAGCAGCTGAGATCCAACTCTTCGCAAAGAGTGCTGTTTGTGTAATACCGAGAATGATAAGATCTGCTTTTGCTTCACGAAGCCCCATAGTTTTCATACGAGCATTTTCTTCAATAAGCTCTGCGACTTCAACAACATCTCCTGCTGAGAATGGTGTATCTCCTGCATCCTTGATTTTGCGACGAGAGAACATTTGCCGAACAATGATTTCAAGATGTTTACGCGCAATAGATGCCCCTTGAAGTTCATACACTTTGATGATTTCTCGAATGATGTAGTCTTCTGCAGCTTCACGACCACCATATTCATATACTTCATCAATGTTCGCTGACCCATCAGTGAGAAGTTGTCCTTTTTGTACTTCCTCCCCTACTTTTACGATAGGAACACGACGTGCAGGAACAAGATATTCAACACTGTCTTTCTTTGTCTCTTCTTTATTTGAAAGCACCGTGATGATCTTCTCAAGACCATTTTCTTTGATTTCAGCAACTGTTCCAGAGAATTTTGCAACAACTGCTGGATTCTTCACGTTGCGACACTCAAAGATTTCTTCAACACGAGGAAGACCTTGTGTAATATCGACTCCAGCAACTCCACCAGCGTGGAATGTTCGAAGGGTCAACTGGGTTCCTGGTTCACCGATAGCTTGTGCAGCAACAATACCTACCGCTTCTCCAGTATCCACCATTCGTCCACGACCAAGGTCGAGACCATAACAAGTGCGGCAAATACCGTAGACTGTTTTACAAGTCATTGGAGTACGAACGAAGACTTCTTCAACACCACTCTTTTCAATAAGCGTTGCTTCTTCTTTTGTAACAAGGTGTCCTTTTTTGAAGAGTGTTTCTCCTGAAGGAGTAACGACATCTTTTGCAAGCACACGTCCTCGAATAGTTTTTGAGATTGGGATCTCAAATCCTGAAATTACTTCTTTGATGATTCGTTTTGTTGCTTTTGTTCCACAATCGTCTTCAGTCACAATCACATCTTGAGCAACATCAACGAGACGTCGTGTAAGGTACCCTGCACGAGCAGTGTTGAGCGCTGTGTCGGCAAGTCCTTTACGAGAACCGTGTGTTGTAATGAAGTATTCAATAGGAGAGAGTCCTTCTTTATATGAAGGAATAATCGGGAAGTCGATAATGCGCCCTGTAGTGTTCTGAATGAGTCCTTTCATTCCCGCCATCTGTGTCACGTTCCCCATAGACCCTCGAGCTCCTGAGATGATCATGTCGTACACAGAGCCGTGTTTTTCAATGGTTGTTGGAAGTATTTTTTCGACTTCATTTTTTGCTTTTTCCCAAAGAGAAGTGATCTTTTGATATCGTTCATCTTCTGAGAGTAATCCTTCTTCAAATTGTGCGATTACTTCTTCTTCCATCTTGCGATATTTTGCAATGATTTCTGGTTTTTCTTTTGGCACAATCACGTTGTCGATACCCCAAGTAACTCCTGACTTGGTTGCGTACTTATATCCAAACGCTTTGATACGATCGAGTACTGGCGCAATAGCATCAATACCAAACTGAGCGATAAGTGTGTCGACAATGTTAATGATTTTCTTTGAAGTCACCTCATCATTGATATAAGGGAATTCTGCAGGGAGAATTGCATTGAAGAGCAATCGTCCGATAGTAGTCTCAAATGGTTTACCACCGAACTGAGCATATTTTTGCTTACTTGATCCAAGTACGTACACTTTTGCACGACGTGAGACGACACCGAAATCACTTGCAGTGATAGCTTCGTTTGGAGAACCGAAATACATTCCTTCCCCTTTTTCACCATCAACCACACTGGTCATCCAGTAACATCCAAGCACGATATCCAACATTTTTGATGACACAATAGGATCACCGTTTTGCGGTTTCAAAAGGTTCTTATCTGCTGAGACAAGCTGTGCAGCTTCATCTTGTGCTGCCTTAGAAAGCGGGAGATATACCCCCATCTGGTCTCCGTCGAAGTCAGCGTTGAACGCAGGACAAACAAGCGGGTGCACCTGGATAGCATTTCCTTCGATAAGCACTGGCATAAACCCTTGAATACCGAGACGGTGCAGTGTCGGTGCACGGTTAAGAAGTACGTACTTTCCTTTAATCACTTCTTCAAGAATTGCCCACACTTCTGGAACACCATCTTCAATGAGTTTGTTTGCCCCGCGAATGTTAAACGCGAGTTCTTGTGCAATGATTTTTGAAATGACGAATGGACGGAACAATTCGAGTGCCATGTGTTTTGGAAGTCCACATTGGTTAAGACGCAGTTGTGGTCCTACCACAATTACTGAACGTCCTGAATAGTCAACACGTTTTCCAAGCAAGTTTTGTCGAAAGAGTCCTTGTTTACTCTTCAAGTTATCTGAGAGAGATTTAAGTGCACGACGTTGTGACTGACTCATCGCTGCCCCATCACCACCTGCTGCTGAGTTATCAATAAGCGCATCAACTGCTTCTTGCAAAATACGTTTTTCGTTACGCAAGATGACATCTGGAGCACCTATTTCTTTAAGCTTTCGAAGACGGTTGTTTCGGTTAATTACACGACGGTAGAGATCGTTGATATCACTTGTCGCATGACGCCCACCTTCAAGAGCCACCATAGGTCGAAGTGCCGGTGGGATAACTGGAAGTCGAGTAAGAAACATCCATTCCGGCCGAATATCCGCGTAAAGCATTGAGCGAATAAGTGAGAGACGCTTATTGAGTTTCTCACGCTCTGCAGCACCTGCTTTTTCAAGAGACTTTTCAGTTTCTTGTTTAATTTTATTGAGATCAACTTCTTTGAAGAGTTGATAAATAGCCTCTGCACCGATTCCCGCTTCAAAGGCAGAACCGTACTTGAGTGAGTAGTGGTGATATGCGATTTCATTGAGCACTTTCCCAACACGAATTTCTGCAATTTCTTTTTTGGTATTTGCAAGAAGTGTTCGAAGTTTTTCGCGAGTATCTTCGTCGGCTGCGTTCTTGAGCTTGTTCTTGAACTCATTGTCGAGATCAGCAATGATACGAGTCTTTTCGTCTTCGTAGGTCTTTGTGATGATATACCCCGCGAAATACACTACTTTTTCAAGATCAGCAAGTGACACTCCGAGCAAAATACTCATACGAGATGGCACACCTCGAAGGAACCATATGTGAGCAACAGGAGAAGAAAGCTCAATGTGCCCCATACGTTCACGCCGCACAATCGCTTGTGTCACTTCGACACCACATTTTTCACAGACGATACCAGCGTAACGAATACGTTTGTATTTTCCACAGTAACATTCATAGTCTTTTTCCGGACCAAAAATACGTTCATCGAAAAGTCCCCCTCGCTCACTGCGACCAGTACGATAGTTGATAGTTTCTGGTTTTGTGACCTCACCATAAGACCATTCCAAAATACGGTCTGGACTTGCGAGCTTCAAAACAATCGAATCAAAGTTTGTTGTATCTAGTGTTTTCATAAAATAACTCTACTGTGTATTACGCTGTTAATTCATCAATGGCTGCTTCAGCTGATTCGACCTTTTCTCCTGAAAGTGAGACATCAAGCGCGAGTCCTCGGAGATAGTTCAACATGACCGAGAATGACGCTGGTGCATTTGGCTCGCGGATTGGTTCGCCTTTGATAATAGAGTCAAAGGTTGCTGCACGACCGCGAATATCATCTGACTTGATAGTAAGCATTTCACGAAGAATGTGAGAAGCACCGTATCCTTCAAGTGCCCACACCTCCATTTCTCCGAAACGTTGTCCTCCTCCTTGCGCTTTTCCGCCAAGTGGTTGTTGTGTGATCAAAGAGTATGGACCAATAGAACGCATGTGAATCTTGTCTTCCACCATGTGGTGCAGCTTCAAGATATACATGTATCCAACGGCAATGTCTTGTTCAAACTTCTCTCCTGTTCGTCCATCAAAGAGTGGTACCTTACCATTTTCTGGGAATCCTGCCTTTTTAAGTTCTTCTTTGATTTCAGTATCAGTTGCACCTGAAAACGGAGGAACGATTGCTTGGTAGCCAAGCTCGTGCGCTGCCATACCCAAGTGGATTTCAAGAATCTGTCCGAGGTTCATACGTGATGGCACACCAAGTGGAGTAAGTACTACATCAACAGGTGTTCCATCAGCCATGTATGGCATGTCTTCTTCCGGAAGCACGACTGAAATAACTCCCTTGTTTCCGTGACGTCCTGCGAGTTTGTCTCCCACAGAAATGTTTCGAAGCTGTGCAACTTCAATCACGATTTTCTTAATAACACCTGATTCGAGGGTATGACCTTCTTCTCGAGAAAATACTTTCACACGAATAATACGACCGCGCTTTCCGTGGTCCATTTTCAATGATGTGTCTTTCACATCACGAGCTTTTTCAGCAAAGATAGAACGGAGCAAGCGTTCTTCTGGAGTAAGTTCAGTTTCTCCTTTTGGAGTAATTTTACCAACGAGAATATCTCCTTCTTTTACTTCTGCACCAACACGGATGATACCGTCTTCGTCAAGATCTTTGAGTCGTGTTTCTCCAACGTTTGGAATATCACGAGTGGTTACTTCTGGACCGAGTTTTGTATCACGGACAACACAGGTAAATTCTGAGATATAGATAGAAGTAAACTTTGAGTCCTTAATAAGGCGTTCTGAAAGAATAATCGCGTCTTCGAAGTTGTTTCCGTTCCAAGACATAAATGCAACGCGCATATTCTGCCCAAGTGCAATCTGTCCACGATCGGTTGTTGAACAGTCCGCGAGAAGTTCGCCTTTGCGCACCTTAGCACCAAGAGACACTACTGGGCGGTGATGGAATGATGAGAAGTTGTTTGTTCGTTGGAAGTTCACCAAAGAATACACATGATTTTTTCCACTCTTATCTCCACGGATAGTAATACTTCGCGCATCAAGAGCAACAACTTCACCTGCTTCTTCTGCAATAACAATACGCCCTGAGTATGGTGCTGACTCTTCTTCAATACCGGTAGCAACAAGTGGTGCTTCTGGACGAATCACTGGTACTGCTTGTTTTTGCATATTACTTCCCATGAGTGCACGGTTTGCGTCGTTGTGCTCAAGGAACGGGATCATACTTGTTGCAATAGAAAACGCTTGGTTTGTTGCAACATCGATGAAGTCCACTTGTGCTTTTGGAACAATACCCGGACTTGTGCGGATACGCGCTTCGACACGATCAGGAAGATTTCCTTTCTCATCATATTTTGTTCCGGCGTGTGCAATGACATATTTTTCTTCTTCTAACGCATTGAGATAGACCACTTCATCAGTGATTTTTCCATTTTTTACTTTCACATACGGAGTTTCGATGATACCGAACTCGTTGGTACGAGCGTAGATAGACATACGAAGAATAAGCCCGATGTTTGGACCTTCAGGAGTGTGGATAGGACACACACGACCATAGTGTGATGTGTGCACATCACGCACTTCAAGCGTTGCACGCTCTCGAGTAAGTCCTCCAGGACCGAGTGCTGAAAGTGTTCGAAGCTCTTCGAGCTCAGCAAGCACGTTTTCTTGGTTCATGAACTGTGAAAGCTGGTTAGTAGTGAAAAACTCCTTGATACGTGCCTGCAGTGGTCGTTGGTTTACGACTTGAATAGGAAGTGCCCCTGCGCTATCGATAGTCGACATGCGATCTTGAACATTACGCTTGATCTGGGTCATTCCAACGTAAATTTTTTGTTGTAAAAGTTCTCCCACAAAACGAACACGTCGTGATCCGAGGTGGTCAATGTCATCAGCTTTTGCACCGGGAGTACTGTTGAGCACAATCACGTGATTGATGATGTGTGTAATGTCCTCTGCAGAAAGTGTCTTTCGATCCATTTCTTTTTGAGACATATCAAGTTCAAAACGCTTGTTAAAACGGAATCGTCCAACAGGAGAAAGATCGTATCGCTCTTCACTGAAGATGTTTGCAATAAATTCTTTTGCATTATCAGCAGTAGCAAGATCCCCATCGCGAAGTTTTCGATAAATCTCGATATATGCGTCTTCAACGTTTTTACTTGGATCTTTTTCGATACAGTGCGCAATAACCGCCTTTGCTTTTTCAGTTTTGAAGAATCCTTTAATTTGCTCATCAGTAGTGAGTCCAAGTGCTCGAAGAAGTGAAACAATAGGGAACTTACGTTTCTTATCAATACGTACATAAATAGCCCCGTCTGGATCAGATTCTATTTCAATCCATACCCCACGGTTTGGGATAACCTTCGCTCCAAAGTATTTCTTTCCTTTTATTTCAAGGTCTGTGAAAAATACCCCAGAAGAACGAGAAAGTTGTGGAACGAGTGTTCGTTCTACGCCATTGATCACAAACGTTCCGTGATTGGTCATCATCGGAAGATCAGACATAAAGATTTCTTGTTCTTTTTCAGAACCAGTTTGTTTGTTGGTGAGTTTTACGCGGGCTTTGAGTTGTGCTTCGTATGAGAGCTTGTTTTCTTTTGCATAGTGCTCATCGTATTGCGGTTCAGCAAGGTGAAATGAAACGATATCAAGCTGGAATTTTTTTCCAGAATAATCTTGGATTGGAGTAAATTCTTTAAAGACTTCCTTGAGTCCTTTTTCAATCAACCAATTGAATGAATCACTTTGGTGTTGAAGTAAGTTTGGAAATTCGACCAGTGGCTTTTTGTATTTTGAAAAATACTTCTTTGGACGTACGCTTTGATCTTTTGTTTTACTCATGTGTATAAACGCAAAAAATGCCGCAGAAAACATGTGGCCACACATTTGCTGGGCTTACTAATAATCTCACCTAATAAAGCACTGAATCTCTTGCCGCAACTCTTCCGAAACTGTAAGTGAACCTATTATAGCTAAAAAAATATAAGGTGTCAAACTACGTTTCCAGGAATAAAAAAGACAGGGTCACCCCTGTTCTTTGATACTTTTTACCCTCTCTACAAGGCTGTAGAGGTCCCCTTTTTCTACCCCCCATATCGGCCCCTCTTTTTATCGAAAGGTCATTATTGAGCGGGTCACTGGAACACGAAATCACAAACGTTTTGGGTACGACTTCTTTTATGTACTGAACTATTTTTGTTCCTCTGGTTCCAAAAACAGGATGCGGGTTCCATGTATTGAGAGACCCATCAACAGATACGATGTCATACCCACCTTTTTCAATCAAGAATTCCAGCTCATGCTCATCTACTCCAAAACCTTCAAAACTGTACACTGTAGCGTTGGGAAATGCTTCAGTGAAAATTTTTTCCAAATGGAGCTGAAGCTCTCTCGAGTCTTCAATGATGAGGATAGCTATCTCTTCTCGTTTCAGTAGTTGTGCAATTTTTTGCGTAGCTACTGGATCAATGTTTATTTTCATTTGCGTATTTTTTGTATACATTACTATACAAAAAATAAAAGTCAATAGCTACCCTCGTTGCTGCCCTTTTCGCCACTCCTCTATTTTTTTGTGGTCGCCCGAGAGAAGTACTGGAGGGACTTTGTATTTTTTCTTGTTGTACGTGAGTACTTCAGGGCGAGTATACACGCGTGGACTTGCTACTCGTGCTTCTTCGAGGGATTCTTGATCCCCAAGGACTCCTGATATTTGGCGCACCATTGCATCAGTCATCACCAGTGCTGGAAGTTCCCCACCAGTAAGGACATAATCCCCTATGCTGTACTCATCTGCCTTCAAAATTTTTCGCACACGATCATCTACCCCCTCGTAGCGTCCACAAATAAAAACAATGTCTGAGTACTGTTTTACAAGTTTACGAGCAACGGTGTTCGTAAAAATCTTTCCACTCGGAGAAAGCTGGATTATTTTGATCTTCTCTCCTTTCATCTTTAGTTTTTTAAAAGCACCGAGTATAGGTTCTGGTGTCATCACCATACCGGGGCCACCACCATAAGGACGGTCATCTGTTTTTTGATGACGATCTTTCGAATAGTCACGAATGTTTTTCACATCATACGCTGCAAGTTTCTTATCCTTTGCACGGGCAAGCATTGCCTCTCCTATGTAAGCATTGATCATTTCCGGGAAAATGGTGAGAAAATGAAATTTCATATATATAAAAAACCACATTTCTGTGGTTTTTTCAAGTGCTCTACTCTGTTAGAGATCCTTGAGGTCGGCCATTGCATCATCAAGATTTGCAACATCTGGAGCCCCTCGATACCCAGCAGGTTCATTGATTTTGAGGTTAACGCGAGCATTGTGCTTCATTCCGACCACACGAAGAAGTGTCCGGATAGCCTTCGCGGTGTTCCCTTGTCTTCCAATAATTTTCCCCATATCAACAGGATTTACTGAGAGAGTAAGTAACACCCCCATCTCATCAACTGTCCTATCAATCGCCACATCGTTGGGATTATCCACGAGTGCTTTTACGAGCATTTCAAGAAATTCTTTGTCTGACATACGTGTTTTCTGACTATTACTAAGAAGTACAGTATAACAAAAAACCACTCAACTATCGAGTGGTTTTTTGTTATTTCTTTTTCTTTGGAGCATCCTTTCGCTTTACGGTCGGAGCTTTTTTCGCAAGTACATTTTTCTTTTTTGCTTCTATTACCCCAGCCTTCACGAGCATGTTATGCGCAGTATCTGAAACCTGAACACCATTTTTGATCCAGTGAAGAATACGATCTTTTTTGAGTTCTACCTTGTCACTCTTGAGAGTATAGGCACCGAGAATCTCCAAAAACTTCCCACTTTGCGGACCATTTTTTGATTCGGTCACTACAAGGCGAAACGCTGCTTCGTTCTTGCGACCAATACGTTGTAGTCTTATCTTTAACATGTGCACGGAAATATAGCAGGAAAACAAAAAGACGTCAAACGCTTCTCTGTCCTTAGAAAGAGAGCTATGGTAGAGTACAACAATGGAACCGCTAAACGTTGGAGCTCATTTTGAAGGCTCAATCAATATTTCTACAAAAGGCACTGGATATGTAAAAGTTCGCGATTTAGGTATTTCAATAGAAATACCTCGAGAAAGCCTCAATCGAGCATTTCATAGTGACACAGTTCTTGTTGAAGTAACTGAGCTCCCTAGCGCCTCACACGATAACCCGTACGGAAAAGTTATCGATATCACACGACGTGCCAAGGTGGGATATGCAGGGACACTCTCCTTTGAACAAGGCGCACACTGTATCGTCACAAACGATGGGCGCATGTACACTCCTATTGTCATCCCTCAAGAAAATCTTGGAGGAGCAAAACAAGGAGATAAGGTTTTTTGTGCTATTACTGACTGGCCTGACCCAATGGGAACCCCTGTAGGAGCAGTGACTCGAGTTCTTGGAAAACCACTCGAGAACAACGCTGAGATGCTCTCGCTTGCACTTGAGAAAGGTTTTGATGATAGCTACCCTGCTGAAGTAGAAGCAGAAGCTAAGGCGATCCATGAACACGGGATTACTCCTGATGAAATCACTGGGCGAAGAGATTTTCGTCACATTACTACGTTTACGATTGACCCTGCCGATGCAAAAGATTTTGACGATGCTATTTCAGTACAATTTCTTCCAAACGGCAACACCGAGATAGGTATTCATATCGCCGATGTTTCTCACTATGTACGTCCAGGGACTGCTATTAACACAGAGGCCTACCGACGCGCGACAAGTGTGTACCTCGTCGATCGTACTATTCCTATGCTTCCTGAGGTGCTTTCAAACGACCTCTGCTCGCTCAACCCTGACGTTGATCGGCTCACCATGAGTGCGGTGTTCGAAATAGCTCCTGACTTTTCTATTAAAAATGAATGGTTTGGAAAAACAGTGATTCATTCACATCAACGATTTACGTATGAAAACGCACAACAAGTGCTCGATTCAAAAGAAGGACCGTTTCTAAAAGAGCTCGAAGCAGCACTTGCAATAGCACAAGATTTAGAAAAAAAACGCTTCAAAGATGGAGCTATGTCTATTGACCAAGATGAGGTCAAGTTCACTCTAGACGCAACAGGGCATCCTATAGGGGTATATATAAAAACACGCGGAGAGACACATCACATGATTGAAGAACTCATGTTGCTTGCAAACAGAAAAGTCGCTGAGTTTATTGCGACACACGAAAAAAATGCTGATCCTATTTTTGTTTATCGTATTCACGACAAACCTGACCTCGACCGTATGGCAGATCTGCATCTGTTTCTCAAGCGACTAGGACACAACCTCCCTCTCGACAAAGACGGAATAATCCCCTCACGTGCGCTCAACACTCTCATGAAAGAACTTGAGGGAAAACCAGAACAAGAAACTATCCAAACAGCAATCGTTCGCTCAATGGCAAAAGCTATCTACTCAACAAAAAATATCGGACACTACGGACTCGCATTCAAGTACTACACTCATTTTACCTCTCCTATTCGTCGATACCCTGATCTTGTGGTACACCGACTTCTTTTTGAGTATCTTCATGACAAGCACATTAGTCGTGACCACCTCGAGGAATACAACAAAATATCAGCGCACTCTTCACAACGTGAGAAAGAAGCAGCTGATGCAGAACGAGCATCTATCAAGTACAAACAAACAGAATACATGGCTGACCGTATTGGAAAACAATTTGAAGGAAGTATCACCGGTGTCTCACAAAACGGCATATTTGTTGAAGAAAAAGAAAGTAAATGTGAAGGAATGATTCGTCTACGAGATCTTGGAAACGACTACTTCGAATACAATGAAAAAGAATTGGCTGTTGTCGGAAAAAGCACCAAGAAAACATTTCGCATAGGAGACAAAGTATCTTTTACTGTTACCAATGCAGATATACAGAAACGATTAATTGATTACAAACTAAAAGCGTAATGATAGGAAGAATCATCATACTACTAGGGCTTGGCACCGCAATCATCTATGGAGTGATGGCATTTCGAGCACGCACCCTCATTACACCAAAAGACGCTTTTGCAACTATCACACAACAAAACTCTGAAACAAAAAAAGTGGCAATCTCTGGTATCACCATGTTCAGAGGAAATACTACCCGTACACTCTACGGAACAGGACCGATACCTACGACACCAACAGTGCTCTGGCAATACCCTGAAGATCATCCGCTCTGCGCCCCTTCTACTGTAGCAGGCGTAACAAAAGTCTGGTGCGGAAATGGTTGGACCGGTCAACCGGTAGTATGGGAACGTCCTGATGGGGTTACAGAAATAATTTTTGGTGCATATGACAAAAAGATACATTTTGTAAACGCAGAAACAGGAAAAGAGACTCGCCCTTCATTTGCCACAGGCGATATTATCAAAGGATCCGTTACACTGGATCCTGATGGGTACCCGCTACTCTATAGTGGTTCACGCGACAATTTCTATCGTATCATCGCACTCGATAGAGATACCCCTACTGAACTTTGGCGTATTGAAGCACGTGTGAGCGATGGTGTATGGAACAATGATTGGGATGGAAACGGGCTCATTGAAAATGACATTTTATATGAGGGAAGTGAAAACGGACTATTTCATATCATTAAACTTAACCGAGGGTATGACAAAGATGGACATGTTACTGTTGCACCGAAAGAACTCTTCACTATCCCCTCTTTTTCTAACTCTTTTATTCAAATCGTAGGTGATGATGATTTAAGTATTGAAAGTTCTCCAATGAAACTTGGTGACACTGTTTTTATTGCAAATTCAGGAGGAAGGATTCTTGGTATAGATACAAAAAACATTTTAAACGGTGCAGCGCCGATTGTATTTGATTTTTGGACTGGGGATGATACTGACGCGACACTTATTGCTGACAAAGAGGGGTATATTTATGCAGTATCAGAAGACGAACGACTCAACGCACGATCAAAAGAAGTGGGGCAAATTATGAAACTTGACCCACGAAATCCTGAGAATCCGCTTATATGGAGTATTCATGTTCCAGCAAAGCTTGGTATTACTGGAGGGGTGTGGGCAACACCAGCACTATACAGCGGGTACCTCTATGTTCCAACAAACCCTGGAGAGCTCCTTACAATCAACACAACCACAGGTACGATAACGGACCGAAAATACGTCGGTACACACAGCTGGTCTTCTCCAAACATCATTGATGGCGTCTTAACACTAGGAACCTGCGAAGGAACTCTCAACGCATATACACTGGAAACACCCCAAATACCTGAACTACTCTGGAGTCTTCCTATAAAAAACAAGGGGTGCATAGAGTCTACCCCTGCGGTCTGGAAAGGAAACTTTTATTTTGGGACACGTGAGGGGTATATCTTTAAAGTAGGACAACAACAATAAACAAAGAAGCGCCGGACACTGACTGTGCCGACGCCTACTTACTAACCCATTGTTCATCCAAGTACCATGATAGCACGTATGGTTAGTATTGTCAACACCTCGCCTCTTTCAGCATTTTCTGTTACAATCAACACTGTTTAATCTTATGACACACACACTTCAAATCATTCAAATTATTGCTAGTATTGCACTTATTATCTTAGTACTTATCCAGAGAAGTCAGGGAGATGCTGGCGGGATGTTTGGAGGAGAAGGTACCTCTTTCTTGCAAACTCGACGCGGGGCTGAACGATTTATTTTTGTTTTGACAGTGATTGTTGCAATCGTTTTTGTTGCGGGAAGCCTCGCTTCTATTATTCTTGCTCGCTAATCCTTACCACGACTTCAAAAGTTCTGCTTTTGAAAGGGGCCTTGCGTATATATGAGTTCATTTTTTTCATTTTTAAAAACAAAAAAAATACTAAAAAAAGAAGATTACGCGCTATTGTTCACCCAGCCTTTCACGCTTGCAAAAGCGATGCTGACTGTATGTCTTACTACGGCAGCAATTGTAGCACTATTGTTAGTCCAAAAAATAAGCCATTATTTCAGCGTTGCAATACCTGATTATGGTGGCACTATCCAGGAAGGAGTTATTGGCGCGCCACGGTTTATTACTCCACTTATCGCAACAACAGATACCGATCGATTACTTGTGCGTCTGTTATTTAGCGGGGTTATTGCATACGACCCTATGACACAAACAGTGACCCCTTTACTTACTGAAAACATAACAACTAACAGCGATAACACAAGCATTGCCATCACATTAAAAAAGGGGGTGAACTTTTCTGACGGAACACCAATGACAAGCGCTGATGTAGCATTTTCATTTCAAATGTACAGTGCACTAGCAAGTACAACAAAGGAACAAATGGCATGGGATAGTATTGTTGTACAGACACCAGATGACTACACAGTGACGCTTTCTACGAACAACAAAGCGCTTTCTCTTTTCTCTTACGCGGCAAGTCCTGTTATTTCAAAAAAACAGTGGGAAAATGTCCCGATAGCCTCCCTCAAAGAAAGCACCAACGCACTACATCCTGTTGGAACAGGACCTTTTGCGCTTTCACACATAAGTTATAAAAATACTATTCCTGACAAGGTGTACTTAAAACGAAACTCACGATCAGTAACAAAAAAAGTGTTCCCTGAAAAAGTAATCGTCACTCTTTTTGCGAACCAGCTCGCACTACAACAAGCACTTGAAAATGGAACCAGTAACAGTACGATTGCTCTTGCACCGACATTTATTACCGAAAAAATGCAACGAGCGTACACGGCAAAGCAATACCCAACGGCTACGGTTGTAGGGATTTTTAAACAACAACAAACAACACAAGAACTACAAAAACTACTTGAAATAATAAGTCCAATATTTGACAGAAACAGAATTGTTGCTACAATTGAAAACGGTTATGGTATTCCCCTTGGGGATACTACCACCACTAGTGACACTGTACTTAGTGGATTGGAACGACTCGGATACAAGAAAGACGCACAAGGTTTCGTCACCAAACAAGGAACACCTCTGCGACTATCTATTGCACTACGGAAGGATACCGAACTACTTGATACTGCAGCAGTGATTGCAGAAAACCTCCAAACTATTGGTATCGCTACAGATATAAAAGTATTCGATCAAGGAATGTATATTGATGAGATAGGAAGACAGTCATTTTCTCTCCTTTTGGAGAAAACTGATACTCCACCAACAGGATACACTCTTGCCATCCCTTTCTACAGAAAAACAATTACACATATCACCACAGAAGATATTTTCCTCCCCGATACAATCAGTATCTCAACAAAGGAACATTATTGGGAAAGCATTCCTTCGTGGTCAATGAAAAAAGATATGGTATGGAAGTGGTTCGCTAATAAAAAATAATTATGACAGATCAAAAACAAAACACAGAAAAAAAGTTTAACCAAAACAAACGACGTAGTTTTAACAATAGAAAATTTCAACGGCGCCCTGCGCATCCTCCTGTAGAAATATCAAACGCACCTATCGCACTCTCAGAGCAAAAGACAGCACACATCCCTGACGTTGCGCCAGGAGTAATCCGTATTGTTCCACTTGGAGGAGTTGAGGAAATTGGAAAGAATATGACCGCTATCGAAATCGGTGACGATATTATCGTAATCGATGCTGGAATGGAGTTTGCAAAAGATACTACACCAGGTATCGACTACGTAATTCCAAACACACGCTATCTCGAAGAACGAAAACATAAAATCCGCGCACTTATTGTGACACATGGACACCTTGACCACATTGGAGGAGTCCCTCTTGTGCTTTCTCGCATCGGGAACCCACCAGTGTACTCTCGAAACCTTACTGTGCTTTTGATGCGCAAGCGTCAGGCAGAGTTCTCTCACCTTCCACCAATGAATGCAATAAACGTGGAAAAAGACCAAGTGGTGACACTCGGTAATATAAAAGTGCGCTTCTGGGGTGTAACACACACCATCCCTGACTCAATGGGAGTTATTGTTGAGACACCATACGGATGGATTCTCAACCCTGGAGACTACAAACTTGATCAAGTAGATGGTGTTGTAAGTGATGCTGAGGAAAAGGAATACAAAATCTTTGATGAGAACAAGACACTACTTCTCATGACTGACTCAACAAACATTGAGAACGAAGGATTTGCAACACCAGAAATTAAAGTGCATCAAGGACTTGAGCGCATCATCACTGAAAACAAAAACGGTCGTCTCTTTATTGCAGCGTTTGCATCACACATAACCCGTCTCATCAAAATTATTGAGATTGCTGAGAAACTTGGAAAGAAAGTTGTTGTTGAAGGTCGCTCAATGAAGAACAACATGGCAGTGGTAATCGAAGCAGGGCTTTTGAAAGCAAAAAAAGATACCCTCATTACTCTGGAAGAGATGAGCAACTATCCTCAAAGTAGGATCATCGTGCTTATCACAGGAGCACAAGGAGAAGAGTTTGGAGCACTTAACCGTGCAGCAAACAAGACACACACAAAACTTCGCCTCGAGAAAGGTGACACTATCATTCTTTCTGCGTCTATTGTTCCTGGAAATGAAGTAGCCGTTGCTCGACTTAAAGACGGACTTGCACGCCAAGGCGTTAAAATTGTTACATTCCGAACATCAGGAGAAGACTACGTACACGCAACAGGACATGGAAACAAAGAAGATATCAAATGGCTCCACAACAAGGTGAAAGAGCAGTTTTTCATCCCTATTCACGGGCACCACTATATGTTGCAGTCTCACAAACAACTTGCAATGAGTGTAGGAATTCCTGAAGATCACATTGTTGTTCCTGATAACGGAAGTATCATCGAAATCACTGATAATGGAACCAAGATCAGTATTCGAAAAGAAAAAGCTCCTGCAAATCCTATGATTGTGGATGGATTCTCTGTAGGTGATGAACAAAACGTAGTACTTCGCGACCGTCAACTGCTTGCTGAAGATGGTATGTTCGTAGTGATTGCAACAGTAGATGCACGCACAGGACTTCTCCGAAAATCTCCTGACATCATTTCTCGAGGGTTTGTCTATCTCAAAGAATCTCAAGAACTACTTCGTCATACACGAACACTTATAAAACGTATCGTAGAAACAGCGTATAAAAACCCACATACAGTAAACATCGATGCAGTAAAAAACAACATCGCTGACACTGTTGGGAAATACCTTCTCCAAAAAACAGCGAAGCGTCCTCTTGTAATACCTGTTATACTTAGCTTCTAAGAAGCTATGAAACATCTCCGACTAGTATTTGCCGCATCGCTACTATTCTCTATCCACACAGCACTCCTTGCCTATGCAAACTCAAGTATGCTCTCACAGTTTGCTCCCGCTCGGATAGTAAGTGTGGCGTACACTCTCGCCTCTATCCTCTCAATAGTGCTCGTTATTAGTGCGCCAAGAATTCTCAAGCGTATCGGAAATAGAAAAACCACCACATGGACATTGCTGTTATCAATGTTTTTGCTGGGAAGCATCAGTGTTGCAACAGGCAACACTGTTTTGGTGCTGTTTGTAGTGTATTTCTCTCTCAATGCGGTGGTACTCTACGGACTTGATATTTTTCTTGAACACTACTCAAAAGCATCAAACACGGGAAACGTTCGAGGGCTTTATCTCGCCATGAGCAACATCGGTTGGGTTATAGCCCCTACAGTATCTGGGGTGCTCGAAACACGCTATGGTTTTGGAGCACTCTACGCACTTGCTGCATGTATGGTAGCGTTCACTGCGCTTGTTGTATGGATTAGTCAACGAAAGTTTACCGACAAGCAGTACAACAAGTCTCATTTTGACGATGGGTTTAAAGTACTACGACGCAACAAAAATATTCGCACTATTGCACTGCTTAACCTCATTCTGCAACTTTTTTTTGTGATGATGGTGATCTATAGCCCACTCTATCTAACAGGGGTTGTCGGTTTTTCTTGGAAAACACTTGGAATACTGCTAAGCATCATGCTTCTCCCTTTTGTACTCTTCCCTTATCCAGCAGGGTATGTTGCTGATAAGTACCTTGGAGAAAAAGAGTTGTTGATTGGAGGATTCTTAATAAGTGCTGCAGCGACACTCTTTTTTGCACAAGTAGCAACAGTAAGTTTTGCATTTTTTGCACTAATACTTTTTACTAGCCGCGTCGGCGCAAGTATTGTAGAGGCCATGTGCGAAAGTTACTTCTTCAAACAAGTAACTGACGAAGACACTGCTACTATTAGTATTTATCGAAACATGCTTCCTGTAGCCTACACGGTAGGACCACTTATTGGGGCGCTCCTGTTTAGTATCGGCTCATATACGCTTGTTTTTTCTTGCACAGCAGGCATGCTTGTCATTGCAGCAATCATAAGTACGAGGCTCCGTGATAGCAAATAGTTGTGATCTAGCGAAGCGCTAGTCTCCCTCGTTTCTCCATAATAAACCCTTCTTGTATAAGCGTATCAATAATTTGATGCACAGCCACACTGTACTGTTTTTCTAATTCGCCCCGTGTGCAAGAGCTCTTTACGAGGGTCTTTATGACAGCTCCTCGTAGTGCTCTTTTTGACCCCTTGAAGGGTGATTGTTTTTTGTACGTACTACTTACTCTGTGTGTTTTAATACCTTGTTGTTTGAGATGTGTTCCATAGTCCATAAGTGCTGCATACCACAGACGTGGCGCAACACCTTTAGGAAACGTAGCTTTAACACACTCCAGGATTGCCTTGTCGGGGACTTTCTGAGCATTTTTAAAAAAGTGATAAATAAAGACTGTGCGGATATTTGTCTCTACAAAATATTCTTCTATATTAAAAGCAAACGTTGCTACAGCACGAGCAGTATAAGGCCCCACACCAGGAAGTGATTCGAGTGTGGCAACGGCTGATGGAAATACTCCCCCAAAAGCTTCTCTGATGCGTTGTGCTGCCATATGAAGATGTTTTGCTCGACGGTTGTATCCAAGACCACTCCATAGTGAAAGTACCTCTGAAAGTGGTGCTTGAGCAAGAGTTTCTACTGAAGGAAATCTTTTGAGAAATGCTTTGTATTTAGGTACTACACGATCTACCTGTGTCTGTTGTAGCATAACCTCAGAGACAAGTATTTTGTAAGGATCTCTTGTCTGCCGCCAAGGAAGTGCATGCCTCCCGTGTTCTTTGTAGTATTTCTGTACAGTGGAAACAAAGGCTTTATGCTTTACGTTTTGCATGTGGAAGAAGAAGTATGGTGATAACAGAAAGCACTGCAAATAGCCCAAAGAGTAGGCCAACTTTTTGCAAGAAACCAACAGCGCCACTAAGTTCCCCTACTCGCCCTGTTGCCCAACCAATAGCCCCCATGTAAAGAGCGCGAACTGCAACACCAAGAAGTGTTGATAAAACGTATGAGCGGAAGTTCATCCCAAGAAGCCCACAGACTGCAGAAACCACCGCACTTGGAAGGAGCGGAACAAAGCGTAGTGTTGTCACAAACCAAAACGTATGCTTATTTTTTGCAAATCGCTCTCGCACATGTTGAACACTACTGTAGCGAATAAAAAACCATTTACCATATTTACGTAGTGCTATATCTCCTCCGTAGAGTGCAATAAAATACACAGGAAGTGATCCTATTGCGACACCAAACGCAGCAGGGACAACTATAACCCCAAAGAGTTTCAGTACCCCTATTAGTGAAAACGGAGTGGTCCCCATCAAGAAAATCCCTGCACCAGCTTGCACGAGCGACGACGGGATCGGGACAATCACCTCCTCCAAAATAGACCCCCAAAACACCCCTATAGGGCCCAGAGAAACGATGATGTGCTCTAAATACTGTGCGATGGTGGTAAGCATGTACTGAGAGAGTATAGCAGAAGAAACAAAAAGAGGTGCTCCTACGCTTTAATGGCCGCAAGGAACGATGTTAGGACAAAAGTATTGACATATCTTAAATAAGTTTATATAGTTTTTCAAAACAGCTCTATGCAGAAATTTAAAATTTTATATCTAGATGATACGCCTAACAGTTCAATTGTGTTCAGGTTTGAACATCTATTTTCTCCTCCTGTCGATATTACCGTTGTTACAAACATCACTTGGGCACTTGAAGAAATGAGAAGTAATGACCCTTTTGATGTAATTATTTCAGATGGCCAATTAACTGAAGGAGACACCGGTATTATCTTTTATACTCAAATCAAAGACGTATTCCGGGGAAACTTCATATTATTCTCTGCTTCTGATGAAATAATAAAGATCGGCGAAGAACTTGGAATCGAGATAGTACCAAAAGGTGACAGCGACTTTCTTTTTGAAACAGTCAAAGAGATTTTAGAATTAAAGATTAGTGCAAATTAATTACACATAGTTCCGAAGCAATTCGGGCTATTTTTTTATTTGCTGCCCGACAGGGACTCGAACCCCAATTTACGGTGCCAGAAACCGGCGTCCTACCATTAGACGATCGGGCAAATGATCGTGCTCGCATACTATAGCGAAAAATACCTTTTTATTCAACCAGTGCCGCTCCTACCGCTTCAGCAACATTCGTATAGCCATCTTTTTTCAGTAGTCGTACTAACCCTTCGTTTATCTCCCCTACAAGCTGTGGACCCCGATACACCATCCCTGTGATGAGCTGGACCAAGTCTGCCCCTGCTTGTATCTTTGTATACGCATCTTGCGCGTTAAAGACTCCCCCTACCCCTACTATCACAAAACGGTTGTTATATGTTTTCCGTGCGTACGCAATCAGATCGTTTGCACCTTGTTCTGTGGGTTTCCCACTGAAGTTCCCTACTCCTGCTTGTGCCACTTCACATGCGTCAAATGCTTTGTTTGTTCTATCTTTTGCGAGATTGGAAATGATAAGCCCTTTGATAAAAGTATAAGGAACCGCTACATCAACAAGCGCTCTAAAGGCTTCGTGGGTACGCTCAAGAGGAAGCTTTACACATACAGGACGTTCTATGCCAAGCAAAGCAAGTGCATCAAGCACCATACGAAACCCCTCTGGCGACGCTATCTGTGTTGGGAGATTTTGAATATTGTGCAAGTTGGGACAGCTGATATTGAGTTCAAAATAATCAAACGTATCATAGTCATCTGCAAGTGCAAACCCTTTTACAATATCTTCTACCATTACCTCAAATGAGCCATATGGTTTGTTGGTCGCTCCAATGCTGACACCTCGAAGCGCTCCACTCGTACGCGCTCCAAGTGTTGGAAGAACAGTAGTAATACTTCTATTCTTAAATCCTTTATTTACCAAAAGGGCTTTTGATTTTGGAAGACGAGCAAGCATTGGTGGAGGGTTCCCATCGTACGCACCATAGGTAAGTGTCCCAACAGTATGAAAACCAAACCCTATTTCAGGGAGTATGTTTACAAGGTCAGCATTATAATCAAACCCTGCAGCAAGCCCTATGGGAGTTACTACTGATCGCCCAAAAACGTTTTGAGAAAGCATTGGGTGTTGATACCTCCACAAACATCCCACTATTGCACGAGAAAATCTATAACGCCCCAAAAGTTTCCCTTTTTTGAGAAACCATTCATGGACACGATCTGCCGGAAAACGAAACAATACTGGTTTGACCAGTACTCTATATAAAAATCCTGTGAATGCTCGCATTACACCAAGCAGTATACACCTCTTAGGAGCGCTATGCTTTTTTATTTTTATAGTCTATAGCGGCTTGCACAAAACCATTGAAAAGCGGATGAGGTGCAAGTGGTCTCGCCTGAAACTCTGGATGAAACTGTGAACCAACAAAAAACGGGTGCATTTCTTTTGGAAGTTCCATGATCTCCATAAGCGTCCCGTCAGGAGAAACACCTGAAAAGACAACCCCCGCATCTTGTAGTCGTTCGATGAAAAGTGGGTTTACTTCATAACGATGACGATGCCGTTCATATATCGTCTCTGACTTATACAAATCACGCGCGATACTTCCACGCTTGAGACGTGCTTCATAGGTTCCTAAACGCATGCTTCCTCCGTAGTGTTCTTTTTTCATAAGTTCACGTTGTGCATCCATAATGTCGATAACGCATGCGCTACTTTTTGGAGTTATCTCTCGAGATGTAGCATCTTTTATCTTTGCCAAATGGCGAGCACACTCTATCACTGCAAGCTGCATCCCATAACAAAGTCCAAGATACGGTATTTTGTGTTTGCGGACGTATTCGATGGCAAGAATCTTCCCCTCTATACCACGACTACCGAACCCGCCAGGGACCAACACTCCGTGATATGCAGAAAGTTTTTTTACCGCTTTTGGATCTTGTTCAAATTCGATAGCGTTTACCCAATCAATCACGGGCTTTTTCCCCTCTTTATACGCTGAATATTTTATAGCCTCAATCACTGATATGTATGAATCAGAGAGCGTAAATGCGCCTGTTTCAAAATATTTCCCGACAATAGCAATACGCACCTCATCTGTTGCAGTGTGGATCGTATCTACCATTTTTTTCCATGCAAGACGCTCCGTAGACGCTTTTTTGGGAAGTGAGATATGCAGAAGTTTTGCAATACGCTCTACAAGTCCTTCTTTTTGAAAATTGAGAGGTATGTCATAGATACTACTAACATCAGGAGCTGCAATTACTTGCTCTTTTGGAACGTTACAGAAAAAAGAGAGCTTTTCTTTTCGTTTTTCATCAAGAGACTCTGTCGAACGAGCAATAATAATATCCGGTTGTATCCCTGAAGCGTTGAGGGTACGGACTGAGTGCTGGGTTGGTTTTGTTTTCATCTCTCCTATTTTTGAAGGGGTCGGGAGATATGACACCATCACAAACATGACATTTTCCGGTCGACGAAGCTTAAGCATGCGGGCCGCTTCAAGAAAAAGAATGTTCTCGTACTCTCCAACAGTCCCTCCTATTTCAATCACGACCACTTCTGCCGCTGCATTTTTCTGCGCTGTTTCTATGCGTTCGACTATTTCTAGAGGGATATGCGGGACGACTTGCACACAGGCTCCTTTGTACTTGAGTGAACGCTCTTTTTCAATCACACTCTGGTAGACGCGCCCTGTAGTCATATAGTTACTACGAGTCAAATCAACGTTCAAAAAACGCTCATAGTTCCCCATGTCTTGATCACATTCATCACCGTCTTTGGTCACGAAAACTTCTCCATGTTCAGTAGGATTCATTGTCCCGGCATCTACATTCACATACGGATCTATTTTAATAGCGGTGACAGCGACTCCCGCATCTTGCAGCATCTTTGCCAAAGAGGAGGCAGTTACCCCTTTTCCGACTCCGGAAATGACACCACCAACAACGAAGATGTACTTAGGGGTTATTTTTTTCATCAGACGTTTAGGTACTTACGAATAGCGAGCATACTAGAGATAGCTCCAAGAACAACAGCGATAACCAAAACCATTCCTCCGATAGAGAAGAGATGCGTAACGTAGTAATGATACAAATTGATAGGAAGAAGTCCGTCAACAGCACGTGTGATTACATAGGTTATAGGAAGGAAAAGCACGAGTGTGACAATCCATGCAAAAATTCCATAGAGCACCCCTTCAACAATAAACGGTCCTCGAACATATGAGCCGCTAGCCCCCACCAAACGCATCACTCCTATTTCCTCTCGTACCATATAAATAGTAAGGCGGACAGTGGTAAACATAATGACAATAGAAATAAGCGCAAGAACGATAGTCACCACAAAACCACTCTCTCGCACACCGGCGATAAGATTGTTGAGCTTTTCAATAACAATCTTGTTTTGTGCAAAGTTAATACGTTCAATGATCTGTGCACTTTCTCGCGCAACATCACTATCCCCCTCAAGAAGACGAGAGATTGCCTCATATTGCGCAGAGTCTTTTGCTTTTACACGAATAGACCCCCCAAAAGGATTATCCCCGAGTTCGTCGAGTGCTTGTAGTGTAAGATAGTCGTCAGCGTGACGTTCTCGGAATTGCATTGCTTCTTCATCAGCAGAGACGTACTCAACGGAACGCACTTCAGGGATTGCTTCGAGTGTTTTCTTCAAATCAAGAATTTTTTCCTCTGGAGCATCAATAGTAAAGTAGACGGAAATATCCACACGATCTTGTAATGCAAAAATAAGTGATGAGAGTGACGCATTGAGCAAGAAAAGTGCAGTAATAACAGAAAGAGTGATAGTTGTTACCAACACAGAGGCGTACGAAACAAGCCCGTTTCTCTTGAAATTAGTCCACCCGCTTTTTATTACTCGTTTTACGGTTATCCAAAACATACTTTATTATATCGCACCTTTCGGTCGGCGCTCATCCCCTATAACACGACCCTTCTCCATAGTAACAATCCTACTTCCCACAGCATCGATGAGCTGTTTATCGTGAGTAGTGAGAATGACCGTTGTTCCGAGGTCATTTATTTTTTTCAAAATGTGAATCACTTCCGCTGTGTTCGTACTATCAAGGTTCCCTGTCGGCTCATCAGCAATCAATACTTCTGGTTGATTGATAATCGCACGAGCGATAGCAAGACGCTGTTTTTCTCCTCCAGAAAGTTGCCCTGGGAAGTGGTACATACGTTCTTGAAGGTCCACAAGCTGTAACACATGTGGGACATCTGAAATGATTTCTTCGTCAGTTTTTCCTGCAGCCTCCATAGCAAAGGCAATATTTTCATATGCAGTTTTGTTAGGGAGAAGTCGAAACTCCTGAAAAACTGTTCCGATACGACGACGAAGTCCTGTGATCTGAGCGGTAGAGAACATATTGATATCAACATTCTCAAAAAGCACCGTTCCTTCAGTAGGCTCTTCTTCTGCGAGTAACAGTTTTGTGAGTGTTGTTTTTCCTGCGCCAGAAAGCCCCACGAGAGTGATAAACTCGCCTTTTTCAATTTCTAAATTGACATTTTCAAGCGCGACGGCACCGTTTGGGTACACCATCGAAACATTTACGAATTTGATCATAACAACAGCTAATATTATAGCGTGCTTTCTGCATCGATGAAAGTCTGAATATCACCATCCTCAAGAACACTGTCAACATCTCGCACCTCAATACCTGTGCGATGATCTTTTACCATTTTGTACGGGTGTAGTACATATGAGCGAATCTGATTTCCCCATTCAATATCAGTCGTTTTTGAGATATACATCCCCTTTTCTTTAGCGATACGCTCTTCTTCTTGCCGTTTATAGAGTTTTGCTTTGATCATCGAAAGTGCTTGCTCACGATTTTGTTCTTGACTTCGTTCGGTTGCTACATGCACTGCAATGTTTGTGGGGATATGCACCATCCGAACCGCGGTTTCTCGCTTGTTTACGTTTTGCCCTCCAGGACCCCCTGCTCGAGCAAACGAGACTTCGATATCACTCTCAGGGATACTGATATCGGTATCTGATTTTGTAAACTCAGGGATTACTTCAACCATTGCAAAAGAAGTATGTCGCTTTGCGTTTGCGTTGAAAGGAGAAACTCGAACAAGCCGGTGTACTCCTGACTCGTTTTTTAGTGTACCGTATGCCTTATTCCCCTCAACACGAAGGGTTACATTACGATACCCGCCATGATCATTTTCATTGTCATGAAGCACACTAAGCCCCCAACCTTTTTTTTGGAAAAACTTGGTATACATACGCAAAAGCATTGCTGCAAAATCTTCAGCATCGTCTCCTCCTGCTCCTGCAAACAGAGTCATGATTGCGTTTCCTTTATCGTATTTTCCACCCCCTTCTAGCGCGTCTTTTAGCTCTTGAAGCTCACGAATCATTGCCTGTGCTTTTGTTTTGTCACCCCAAAAATCAGCACCAGCCATTGCTGCTTCAATATATGTGATCCGTTCTTGTATTGCTTCTTTATCCATGAGCCGATGGTGAGGATTGAACTCACGACCTATGCGTTACGAATGCATCGCTCTACCAACTGAGCTACATCGGCCAATCACCCCATATCTTACCCTAGATAAGGCTAAAACAAAAACACCCCTTTAGGGGTGTTTTTGAAGATACAATATATAGGTGAGTAAAAATTATTGAGTATCTGTTGTAGCAGTGTCCATGACTTTCTGCACTTCAACACTGATAGCTTTTCGTGTTGCAGGACCAACGATTGACCCATCACCTTTTATTTTCTTGTCTGCTTGGAATTTCTTCACCGCAGCTCTTGTCTGCGCACCGTACTTTCCTGTTGGCTCAGCACTGAGATATCCTTTTGAAATAAGGAAAAGTTGCAGTTTGCGCACATCATCACTATTTGTTGTTCCTGATTTTATGTCCTTTGTAAGAATAGTAGAAGACTTTTCTGTATAGTTCAACGCCTTAACAATAATAGCCCCATTTTCTGGAGTAATAACAACAGGAGGAATAACTGCTGCTGTTGTTGTATCAACAGCAGCAGTTGCGGCTGCATTTTTAAATAGGTTGTACTGTTTTAGCACATCCCCAAGACTCATCGCATGTGCATGCGAAGGAACACTACTTATAAGAAAGGCTCCTATTACGAATATTGCTACTTTTTTCATATGAATATATTATATACTATATCTTATAATTTGTCAATACCTTATTGTGTAATGGCAAAATCGTCCCATTTTATCCCTGTCATAGGCTGAGCATCTCCCGTAATTATACCAGCAGATCCTGCTTGGGTGAATGAACTATCAGTCACGGTGATAACAGGACTTCCCTGCCAAAGTGCTTTGATGGTTGTGCCATTCATAGAGAGCCCTATTGTATAGAAGGTGTTTGGAAGAAGAGATACCTGATATTCTCCGAGACGTGTCCAGTTTCCACTTACGCGCTTGTAGAGCGTAAGGAGACTGTCATACGGCTCTACATATACCATATATCCTCCGGAATCAGCAGTTCCTACATCAACCCTTCGACCAGAGATCCCAGCGTACATTATTGATTGAGCAATTGAAGGGAACGATATCTTTGATTGGACAGTATAGTTTGCAGAAGTGATTCCATTTGTCGTGTGTGCAGAAACAAGTGTCAAATTATTTGTATCAAGCACTACGGCGTTGTTGTTAATACTTAGATTACTTCCGCCACCTCTCTCCGTCCACCCCGTACCGATAGAGGTACTATTTGCTCTGGTAAATGAATCTGAAAATCCTGTTGTCCCTCCTACCACTACAGAAACACCGTCAGTTCTAAAGGTGTACGTTCTTCCGTTAGTTCTCGGATCTGTGTTATCTGACGTAGAGAGGTAGAGTGCTTCATATCCAAATTCATCCATCCAGTGACTAAAGCGTCCTGCACCTATTGTTTCGATTTGGCCATGATCAGCATGCGACTGCATAAGCTCAACGCCGTTCTCGAATACCCGAAGTTTTGACTGTGTCGGGTTTGTTGCAATATCAGCTGGGGTGCCAAATGATTGACTAATACGATATGCATACCCTGCATCATTGATAGCATTTGATGTGAGAATAAGATTTTGTACTACTACTGCCGCATTCACCGTCACAAACACCGCATCCGCATGTGTTGCCCCAGCATTGTCAGTCACGGTGAGCCAGAATGAGTAGGTACCTTGTGCGAGGTTAGTAACGGTTGTCGTGGTAGCAGATGGCGTAGTAATTGTTGCAGTCGTTGGACCAGAGACCTGTGTCCATGCGTAGCTTGTGATAGTGCCATCAGTATCCGTTCCTGTTCCAGTGAGGGTCACTGCGTTTGTTGGAAGAGTGATGGTTTGATCTGCACCAGCGTTAGCAGTTGGTGGGGTGTTGGTGGTACTTGCGGTAGTGACCGTAGTAGCAGTACTTTGTGCACTGTTGTTCCCTGCTGCGTCGTAGGCTGAGACCGTGAAGCTGTAGGTGGTTGCTGCAGTGAGTCCTGTGGCGGTGTATGACGGTGTGGTGGTAGTACCAACTTGTGTGCCGTTACGATATACCTTGTAGCCAGTGACGCCAACAGCGTCGGTAGCTGCTGTCCATGAGAGGGTGGTTTGTGTTTGTGTGGTACCACTTGCTGAGAGGTTGGTAGGGACTGTTGGTGGGGTGGTGTCGGTGGTGGTAGTCGCATTTGTCACTG
>CAZNZN010000007.1:0-26409 GCA_964577515.1 uncultured Candidatus Saccharibacteria bacterium
TGTCTCAGTCCCATCGGTGGGGGTCAGCCTCTCAGCTCCCCTAAGCGTCATAGCCATGGTGCGCCATTACCACACCATCTAGCTGATACTGTACAGGCCGTTTCCTAAGCGTTAAAACTTTACCCCGGAGGGACCATCGTGTATTAGCACACCTTTCGGTGTGTTGTTCACGACTTAGGAGTACGTACCTATATATTACTACCTCGTCTGCCACTAACCAGCGAACCACATCCATTGATTGATCGACCTTCTGTATTGCTACTTCAGATTTCTCTCACAACTTCAGTGGACTGGTCCGTTCGACTTGCATGCCTTATCCACGCCGCCAGCGTTCATCCTGAGCTAGGATCAAACTCTTCTTAAAAATCTCAGTTAAAAACTGGATTAGAATGAGGCAAAAGAAAAACGATTCTTTTGCCTCCAAATAAATAGATTATATTTAGACTTGCGTTTCTATGCATTTTTCAAACAACTAAACGCTCCTTTTGGGACAAAAAAGCACCTTTTTTCAGATGCTCAATTGAGTCCAAAATAGCAAGGAGGATTATATACGAACCATAAATAAAGTCAAGCAATTCCTACAAGGATAGAGGTTAAGAAAAAAGCCTTGATTTTTAAGCTTAAAAATCAAGGCTTTGTACAGCTACTTCTTCAAGGTCTACATTTGTGATGCGGGTCCAATCTTCTGTCCTCCAGATCTTTCCTTTTATACATTGCCCCTGGAGGAGGTGTGGAATAAAAAGTTCATCTCCTCTTACCAGACGGTCTAATGGAAGGTAGTTTTTATTGAACCACTGGTGGTGCATCATTTCTACCGTATCGACAGGTCTCCCTGCAAATGTATAGCAAAGAAAAAAATACACTCGGAATGAAGGGTCGTTTTCTGGAATGTTTGTTCCGTTGAAAAAATCAATAATCCCAGCAGGAACAAGAAGCTCTTCTCTCGTAAATATTCCTCCCTCTTCCTCTGGGGTAACACGGAGTTGTTTCTTTCCTCCTGTTTCTTCCCATATCTCCTCTACCGCATTCCCTCGGATTGTTTGCCCTAGTTCAACCTTTCCACCATACCCTTTAAACCCTAAAATCGTGCGCTGCTGTTGTCCCATAAGAGCGAAACCTCCGCTCATTAGGTACGTACATGTTGCTATCTTCATAAAAAGAAGTTTGCTACATCCTAAGCGAGAATATATAAAAAAGCAAAAGAAAAACCCCTTTATGGGGTTATACCTTCTGTTTTTTTAAGCAGAGCATCTTGCTCTGCTTTATACCTGAGAAGGGTGATGCTTTCCCGAATGAACGATACAAGCAAGGCGATATCTTTAAAAAAATTGACTACTCTTTTCATACAAAGTACCTCCCCTTATAGGTATACACCCTTCGCTCCCTACTTCGCAACTTTTACCGCTTCGTCAAATTTAATAGAAAGGAGTTTTGAACCACCATCTGTACCAAGTGTCACCCCAAAGAGCACACCTGCACGAGACATTGTCTCACGGTTATGTGTAACCACGATAAGTTGTGAATATTCAGAAAGTCGTTCGACCATATCTCCATATCGACGAGAGTTGGCTTCATCTAGTGCAGCGTCCGTCTCATCAAGCACCAAAAATGGTGGTGGATTGACCTGTGAGATTGCAAAGAGTAACGCAATAGAAACAAGCGACCGTTCTCCTCCTGAGAGCATCGTGAGCTCTTTTACTTTCTTTTCAGGTAAGTTCACATGCACGTCTATCCCCCGCTCAAATCCTTGCGCCTCCTCTTCATCTTCAAACCCTTCCTCAAGGAGTTCTTCCTCAGTCATCTTTCGCTTTCGTTTCTTTTCCATGGTAATAGAAAGGAACGCACTTCCTCCGCCAAACATCGTTTTGAAAAATTCTCCAAAACGTTCATTGATAACCGCAACACCGCTCGTAAATCGTTCATCAAGAACTTTTTTCAAATCAACAATAAGCGCTTCTAAGTTTTTTATACTTGCTTCAATATCAATAATTTCTCGAGTAAGAAACTCGTCACGCTCCTTTGTTGTTTCATATTCTGAAACAACATCATTGCCAATTCCGGTGTATTCTTCGAGACGAATTTTTAGTCGATCAATTGATCGTTTAAGGTCATGGTGATCCACTCCTTCCTCTGGCACTGCCGCATGAAGTGTGTGCATAAATGAAGGCCCAAACAAAAATCCTGCTTCCTTGAGCTCTTGTTCAAAGCGATCTTTTCGTTCTGCAAAACTCCCCCTTGTGACGGCAAGTATCTGCAACTCTGCTTCACATTGTTGTATCTCTCCCATAAGCTGATACCGGCGTTCGGTCCCTCCTTGTACTGCACGAAACGCTGACTCTCGTTCTTGCTCAAGTCGTTGTATCTCTTTGAGCAGCGTATCCTCTTTGGTAATAGCAACATGTAATGTTTTCTGTAATGATTCAAGCTCAAAAACAGTATCAGTAATATCAGGGACGGTTGCTGGTGACTGCGTTTGTTTTTCCGCATGTGGCTGACGACTCTTAAGTTGCGATAAAAGAGCTGCGAGTTTTTCTACCGCATCTCTTGCCTCATCAAGAGTAGCTGCGCTGCGTATAGCACTTATAAAATACTCAATATCGGAAAGGAGTTGTGTGTATTCAGTCGGAGCAAAAAAGATAGAAGGTCCAAGATCTTGTACTACTTCTTGTTGCTGTTGTACCAACGATCGATGCGCCTCAATACGCCCTTCAAGACGCCCTATCTTTTGTTCACACTCTCGACGAGTAGCACGCACCTCTTCAAGAGCATTTTTTTGTTGCTGTAATGCCGTAGCAAACGCACCGTCATCCACCGTATGAGGTTGTGGTAATCCAGAAAGTGCTTCAGTAAGCGAGCGCTGTCTGTCCTCAATAAGCGTTTGTGCCCCACCCAATCGATCAGCTTCTTTTTCGAGTATTACTTTTTCTGTAGCAAGAAATCGTACTAAAGAAAGCTCTAGTTCTTCACGGAGCGTTTTTCCTTTTTCTATTTTTTCTACTTGTTTTTTAAGGAAGGTAAGATGTGGAGCAAGTTCTCGACGAAGTGACTGCGCGTCTTTCAATGTCTCCATTGTTTTTGCAAGTTTTGACTCACTCTCTTTGATGCGAAGGTGGTATATCTTAAGCCCTAGTGCATCTTCAAGCATCTCTCGGCGCTCTTTTGTATTGGCACGCAAAATACCATCAGCTTCTCCTTGAGAAATAATATGGTGCGACGAAGTGCCAATGTTTACCGAAGAAAGAAGCTCAACCATTTGCTTAAGCTTTATCTCGCTGCCATTCATCAAATATTTACTTGTTCCATCGGCAAAGATCTCTCGGGTAAACGTAATGGTGTCAAAAAGAAGCGGCGCTGTACCTTCTGCTGTTTGAAATCCAAATACCTTATCGCTATTATCAAAAGTGATCGCTACTGAGGCACGAGAAAGCTTTGGTGCACCAGCTCCTCCACGAAAAATAAGGTCTGCCCCAGACTTACCACGCATACTCTTCATTGATTGTTCACCAAGTACAAAACGAAACGCTTCTACAACGTTTGATTTCCCTGAACCGTTTGGCCCCACTACTGACGTCACCGGGGCACTAAAAGAAAGCGTTGCTTTTTTTGCAAACGATTTGAACCCGGTGATCTCAATCTCCTTGAGGCGCATATCTGTATAAGTATACCTTAGAAAAAGAAAAACCTCCCGTTTAAGGAGGTTTTGATTACCGCTGCCGCGGCATAAAAGTTTTCATAAATTTACGCCAAAAATACAAACATAACACAACTACCAACAAAGTCTTCATAAGCCTTTTTAGTAACAATATGAAAAAACTCTCTCTAGGTCAAGGCCACTTACCACCCTTTTTTATCGAGTGCTGCTTGTGCGGCGTTTTGCTGAGCCTCTTGTTTACTACGCCCTTTTCCTTCGGCAATTTTTTTCTCACCAAAGAAGATACCTATGGTGAACCACTTATCATGGTCTGGCCCAACTTCGCCAACTACTTCGTATGAAGGAGTCACACCGAGACGCTCTTGTGATTCTTCCTGCACACGAGATTTTGGATCTTTCCACGCTTTCTTTTTGATAATATCAGCAAGTCGAGGGAGTAGCGTCTTGACAATAAACGCTTCACAAGTTGCATACCCTTGGTCGAGATAGAGTGCACCGATAAACGACTCATAGGCATTTGCGAGAATTGTTTGCCGTGCGCGCCCTGTATCCTTACTCTCCCCTTTTGAGAGAAGTAGATACTCGTTCATACCAAGTGCTTGTGCGACATCTCCAGCAACAACAGCATTTACGAGTGCACTTCGGTAGGCAGTAAGCTCTCCCTCCGTATGTGTAGCATACACGCGAAAAAGATGGTCAGTAACAATAAGTTCGAGTACTGCGTCACCAAGAAACTCTAAGCGTTCGTTGTGTTCTAATCCACTGCGGGGATTTTCGTTGATATATGAGCGGTGTGTAAACGCTTGTTGCAACAACACCTTATCAGAAAAAGTAATGCCGATACTTTTCTCAAATGGAGTAAAATCTTTCATAAAAACTAGTGTGAAAGTAGACAGTAGAAGGTAGTCAAAAGTGACTACGCTCAACTCTCAACTCTCTATTTATTGTTAATAATCTCAATCGCCTTTGCGATTGAGGGTAATATATCATCATAGATGGTTAAGTCAACGAGTGCTGCAGGATCAAGCCATTCAGCCTTATCAAGCCCCCCATTTGATCGGAGTTCAAGCTCTTTGTATGGTGCATGCATCAAAAAGTACGTGACCACCTTTCGAAGCTTTTTCTTTTCTGGGTGAGAAGCGACATAGTCAATTTCACCAATCTTTTCTATTACCTCCCCATTGAGGCCCAACTTTTCTTTGATACTACGAAGTGCAGTCTGCTCTGGCGTTTCTCCCTCTTCAACGCCACTCTTGACGAGCGTCCAATACCCAAACACATCGTGCACAAGTGCTACCCATAGACGACCATCGTGTTTTGTATAGATAAGCCCTCCAGATTTTGCCTCAACAGGAAGTGTCGCTGGATCTATTTCCTCTTCGGGCTCTTTGACTTTTGGCGTCTTTGGTTTGCTTGTTTGATCCTTTCCAGGCTCTCCTATCTCTTTATAGACAGCTCCAAGAACACCATTGACGAACTTCCCACTGTTTTCTCCACCAAATGTCTTTGCGAGCTCGATAGCTTCGTTGATAGCAACCTTCGGAGGAACCTGTTCACGATCCCCGAAGAGAAGCTCAGCAAGCCCCATACGCAACACGCTTCGGTCAACATTTGAGATCTTCTCAATAGGCCACTCAGGTGCAGCTTTTACAATAATATCGTCAATGATTTGCTGTTTGCGCTGCACTGTTTCAGCGAGTGCATACATAAATGCACTATCATTGTGTCCTGATGCAAACTCAGCGGTATTACGGTCAATAATATCCTGCAAGCCTTCTGGTTTTCCCGAGAAGTCCCACTCGAACAATGATTGAAGAACAATAGACCGTGAAAGGTGCCGATTTGCCATAGGCGATGTTATTTTTTAGTTTTCTTTTTAGCTGCTTTTTTTACGGCTTTCTTTACTGCTGGCTTTTTCCCTTGCTTTTTCATTACTTTTTTTACTGGGTCACCAGTAACAGAGCGTCCTTTATATACCCCATCAAGAGAAGCACGGTGGCGGATGTGTAATGTGCCACTTGCATCTTTTGAAAGTGTTGGGTTTGTTAATGCGTGATGTGAGCGACGATTCTTTGTGTGCGCCCGTGTGTGTCTCATTCGTACTACCATATGACTACAAGCATACTATATATACAAAGAAATGTAAAATAAAAACCCACCATACAGTGGGATTTTAAATTAGTGCTCACAAAGTCTTGGTGCAATTTCCTTAAAAAAAAGTTCCAATATCCATTTGTGCTGAGGACACAAGTACTCTTCTAAAAGATCTATTGGAACCCACAGCGGTGGATCAAGTCGTTTATCAGGGGATGCAACATCCCTGATGTTGGAATCGTCGTAGACGTCTATATAAAACACGTGTTTTATGTGTTTGTCTCTTTTGACTTCTTGACGGTTATTTTTTGCGACCTGTTCACCAACCAGATGGTATTCAGGGATTCGTACTCCTGTTTGCTCTAATGTTTTCAACTCCAGAGCTCCTTTCGGATCCTCATCAAACTCTTCCTCGTCATATTTCCTTTGAAAAAGGACTGACGGGTTATACGGCACAACAAGTAGTTGTGCGTCTCCTTCGGAAAAACGAGGAATAAGTGCATAAGAAGAGTGACTTCCAGTCCTACTGGATCCGCCGGGGATACGGAACACAAACCCAAGATCTTTGAGCATATCAAGCTTTGCCTGCGTTGCTATATTGTTCATGGGGCGTACAATTTGTATAAAAATATACTAATTATTAAGATTTTGTCAATAATCCCCAAAAAGTCCTTAATTTGGTATAGTTTTTCTATGAATATAGAACACATGCGACACTCACTTGCTCACCTTTTGGGAGCTGCAGTCATGGAACTGTACCCTGACGCAAAGCTCACCCTTGGACCGGCTATCGATGACGGTTTTTATTACGATATCGCTTTTAGTAAAAATATTAGTAGTGACGACCTTCCAAAAATTGAAGCGAAAATGCGTGAAATCCTTCCTGCGTGGACCACTGTCTCACATAAAGAAGTCTCCAGAGAAGAAGCGCTTTCTCACTACAACGGTAACGAGTTCAAAACAGAACTCATCAACGAAATTGCAGAAAAGGGCGAGAAAATCACTCTCTATACTATGGGTGCATTTACTGACCTCTGCCGTGGTGGACACCTTGATGACTTAAGTGGGATTGACGCAGAAAGTTTCAAGCTTGATCGCATAGCCGGTGCATATTGGCGTGGTAGTGAAAAGAACCCTATGCTTACTCGAGTATACGGTCTCGCATTCACTTCAAAAGCACAGCTCGATGAACATCTCCGTATGCGCGAAGAGGCAGAAAAACGTGACCATCGAAAAATCGGTCAGGAACAAAAACTCTTCTTCGTCGACGATATTGTCGGAAAAGGACTCATCATGTGGCAACCAAACGGGACTATTATTCGTGACGAAGTAGAGAAACTTGCGCGAGAAAAAGAAGCGTCTCAAGACTATGTGCGTGTCGTCACTCCACATCTCGCAAAAGAAGAGCTCTTTCTCACCTCAGGACACCTTCCCTACTACAAAGATGACATGTACCCAGCAATGGCTATGGACGATGGTACCTACTACCTCAAAGCGATGAACTGTCCACACCACCACATCATGTACCGACATGAAAAGCACAGCTACCGCGACCTCCCTATTCGTTTTGCTGAATACGGTACCGTGTATCGCAACGAGCTCTCTGGAACCCTTGCGGGACTGCTCCGTGTACGCTGTCTTGCAATGAACGATGCACACATCTACTGCCGCAAAGATCAAATAGAAGAAGAGTTTGAAAAAGCACTTCGCCTCACCATGGAGTATTTTGAGATATTTGGTCTCTCTGATTATTGGTTCCGCCTCTCAAAATGGAGTCCATCACACACTGAAAAATACATTGATGAACCAACCAACTGGGAATACACGGAAAGCGTGATTCGTGGCATTCTTGATCGTGTGGGGGTGAAGTATATTGAAGTAGAAGATGAAGCTGCTTTTTACGGACCGAAAGTAGACATCCAATTCAAATCAGTAATCGGTCGTACTGAGACCATGTCTACAGTACAACTCGATTTTGCAGCAAAGAAACGCTTTGGTCTTGTCTATACCGACAATGAAGGCAAAGAGAACAATGAGGTGTTTGTAATTCACCGAGCACCACTTTCAACACATGAACGATTTGTTGCATTTCTCATAGAGCACTATGCGGGTATTTGGCCAGTGTGGATGGCTCCACTACAAGTCGCAGTGCTTCCTGTAGGAGAGATGCACGCACAATATGCAAAAGAGGTAACAACGGCGCTTCGTACTGCAGGTATTCGTGTAGCACTCTGGACAGATGATGGTCTCGGCAAGCGCATCCGAAAAGCAAAGGTGGAAAAAGTACCGTATCAAATAGTGATCGGCGATAAGGAGCGCGATGCAGGAACTGTTACTGTCGAAGGACGTAACGACCTTAAGCTTGACCAGGTGACACTTGGTGAATTCATTGTACGCATTACCGATGAAATCAAAACCCGAAAAGATCAGTAGTACTGGTACTCGCTCTATTGAGCAACTCTCCCACTTTCGCTGCGGCGTATGCAACAAGTGGTGGAGTATCGGAGACGCACCAAAAACAAAGACGGGGTGGCATTGCCCTTGGTGCGGTACGAAGCAACAGTTTTAAGTGCTATACTGACGAAATGGAACACAACAACACATACAACCTGATGAACCAAATGACCCAAGAATCAAAAAGTCTCTGGCGCATCAAGAAAAACTATTTGAAAGAAGCAAAAACAAAAGAGATGAAAGCATTTTGGACCAAAATGGTAAAAGACAAAGAGTCACACCTCAAAGAGATGAAAACGCTCCTCAAAGCAGAACTCAAATAATAAAAACCTCCGATTTGTTCGGAGGTTTTTATATTTTTCTTAAATATCCAGATTCGCAAGCTTTGCGTTTGATTGAATGAAGCTCTTTCGTGGAGCAACTTCAGAACCCATCAAAATATCGAATACCTTGTTTGCCTCTTCCGCATCTTCGATACGAACCTGTTTAAGGATACGTCGCGCTGGATCCATTGTCGTTTCCCAGAGCTCACTTGCGTTCATCTCTCCAAGTCCTTTGTAACGCTGCACCGACACCTTTGAGCTCTTCTTTGTTTTTGTCTCTTTCTCTTCTTCTTGTTCCTCTGTCTCCTCTTCCCCTTCTGGTTCAGCTACTTCTTGCACTTCGGTTGCACCAAGAGCTGCAAGCACTCTCGCTTTTTCTTCATCAGAATACGCGTATTGTATCTCTTTTCCTTTCTTTATTTTATAGAGTGGTGGCTGTGCAATATAGAGATATCCTGCATCAATCACTTCGCGGAAGTATCGATAAAAGAGTGTAAGGATCAACGTCGTGATATGTCCACCATCAGTATCCGCATCGGTCGCAATGATCATCTTGTGGTAACGCATACGAGAAAGATCAAAAGTGTCTCCGATAGAAGTACCCATCGCAATCACGAGGTTTTTGATTTCTTGTGATGCAAGCATTTTATCAAGACGTGCACGTTCTACGTTCAAAATCTTTCCACGAAGCGGGAGTACCGCTTGTATACGACGATCACGCCCCATCTTTGCTGTTCCTCCCGCAGAGTCTCCCTCTACGATAAATACTTCTGATTCTTCTGCGTCTTTGCTCTGACAATCTGCAAGCTTCCCAGGAAGTGTCATCCCTTCAAGTGCTCCTTTTCGAAGAATAGAGTCCTTTGCGGCCTTTGCTGCTTTACGAGCACGAAGTGCAAGAAGCACTTTCATAATGATTGCTTTTGCTTCGTCAGGGTGTTCTTCAAGAAATGTCCCAAACGCTTCACCAAAAACACTCGCTGTTGCACCTTGCGCTTCAGTAGAACCAAGCTTTGCTTTTGTCTGCCCTTCAAATTGGATCTCTGCGAGCTTCACTGAGATAACTACCGTAAGCCCTTCGAGGACATCATCTCCAGTAAATCCTCCATCAGCTTCTTTAATAAGATTGTTTTTCTTTCCGTAGGTATTTAAAAGACGAGTGAGTGCAGTTTTAAATCCTGTCACATGCGTTCCTTGTTCTGGGTTGTAGATGTTGTTTGCAAAGGGCACAATGCGTGCAGAGATATCATCCACATACTGGAGGGCTATTTCAACACCAACACCATCTTGCTCTTTATCGCAGTAAAACACCGTATCGTGCATCGGCTTCTGGTGTTCGTTATAGTGACGTACCATGGACTGAATCCCCCCTTCAAAATAATACGTTATTGATGGTGCTTCTACTCCTTGTTCTTTGAACCAAAATGTCTTTGTGGCATCAACCTTTGCTTCGATATCTCGAGCATCAATAACAGTAACGCGGAGTTTCTTTACAAGGTACGCTTGCTGTCGGAGGCGATCAACGATTGTTTTCCAATCAAACTTTATTCCTTCTTTGAAAATAGTTACATCTGGTTTGAAGGTAATAATAGTCCCGTTGTATTTGGTCTTTCCTATTTTCTTTACTGCTGCTTTTTTGTTTCCTTGTGCATATTCTTGTACAAAAATTTCACCTTCGCGGTGCACCTCAGCACGTGTATAGTCAGAAAGTGCGTTCACCACAGACGCCCCTACTCCGTGAAGCCCTCCAGATACTTTATATCCTGATCCATCGCCTCCAAACTTTCCCCCGGCATGAAGCGTCGTCATCACTGTCTCAAGTGCAGATACTTTTGTCTTTGGATGAATCCCTGTAGGAATACCGCGACCGTTGTCTACCACACGCACATGATCATCTGGGAGCAGTGTCACTTCAATAGTGTTGGCATGCCCTGCCATGGCTTCATCGCGAGAGTTATCAAATATTTCCCACACCAAATGATGGAGTCCATCAGGTCCTGTAGAACCGATATACATCCCCGGACGACGACGCACAGGTTCAAGCCCTTCAAGCACTGAAATCTGCTCTGCTCCATAGTTTTTTGCCTTGTCGTCTTTTGCCATTTTGTGTCGATAAAATAAGGGTTTTGTAACGATTTATTATAGCAAATTTTCAGCCTTTCTTCTATTTGACATAAGTATTATTTAGTGCTTTAATTATATTAGAAACTCCTTTTCACCAAAAAACTCTTGAATGAAAAATGACAAACTGTGGGGCTGGGTTACCAAAATCTTAGTCTTCACCTATGTCACCTTTGGTGGTGGCTATGAATTGTATTCCGGCTTAAACACTGGACATGTCCACTCGAGCTTTATCTTTGCATTCCTATCTGGCTCAATCTTCATTGGAAGAATTGGGTATGGGATAACGTCTGGGGCAACCAAAACTATCCCGGCAGACATATATGGCCTCATAGTCATGTGGGCGGTAGCATTTACAAGATTATACTTGAACGGACTGTAAGTTTTGAACCCGCTTTTAAAAGAGCGGGTTTATTTTTTAAACACTTTTGCGAGTGCGCAGTACTCGCACTCTACTTGCGCCCCATACCCTTTGTGGTGGCATTCGCGATGTACCCACTCCCCACCCTTGAGGGCTTTATCGTACTCTCCAATATCTCGAATAAGGAGATCTATTTGTTCATCACTAACACGTGTTTCGTACAACGCATGTTTGTCTTTTGCATCAGCTTCCACAAAAAGGAGCCGAGATCGCAAAACATCCTTTTTTTCTACAAGACGCACAAGGTATGAATACATCACGAGTTGGCGCATGTAGTCCGAAAGCCTCCCTTCTTCCGTCTCTTTTTCTATCACTCCTGCAGTTTTTACTGTACCGGTTTTGAAATCAGTCACGACCATAGTTCCGTCTGGAAATCGCTCAGTGAGGTCTATTTTCCCATACAGTTGCAAATGCGGGAACGCTAGATCTTTGCCTGACAATGACCGTTCACTTGTTCGATCTTTTGCCAGATGTGGATAATATGTAGCGAGCCAACGATGCACTGCAAGTATTGCATCTTTGTGCAAATACTTCCTTTCTTTTTCATCGTGTACTCCTTCTCGAACAAGTTCTTCGGTAACTTTCTCTATAATAGCGTCATCACTTGGTGTTGTTTCTGCTTTCAAGATATATTCGATAGTACTATGTACCGCGCTTCCAAGTGCAAGTGAAACTCCTTTGACTTCAGGTAACTTCAAGAAATTTCTAAAGTACCATTTCCAAGGGCATGAGAAAAAGTTATTGAGGAGTGTTACCGATACTTTGGTATCCGCATAATACTCTTGCACATAGTGTGCGATCTCGTCGTACGAAACATTTCTTGAAGCGACTATCTCTTGCTGGATGTATGTCGCCGCCCCTTTAGAGAGGATTTCTTGTTCTGTATCTTCTGCACTCTTTGTTACAAAATGTGTTTTTGGTAACTCTGCGACACTCTCTGCTAGAGTACGCGGACGAGCATCGTATCCCATACGAGCATATGAGAGCACACAGTGTTTTTTTGCACGAGTGATTGCGACATAAAGCTCTCTTGTCGCTACTGCTTTGTCTCTTTGTTCTATCGTCTCTAGAAGTGTTTCAGGGAGTGTAAAAGCACTACGTTTTTGTGCCATCAACACCTCTTCATTCATATGAGCTACCCATACATGATCAAATTCAAGTCCTTTTGATTTGTGTAATGTCATAATCCGCACACCACGCGCAGCATCAAACGATGCAAGGGGTATATCTTGGTTGTATGATCTAAGTCGCTCAATATACGTAAGATATGACGAAAGTGTATTCTCTTTTCCTTTTTCTTCCCAGACCATCGCCATGTGTAACAATGATCGTACAATTTCTACACTGCGAAGAAGACGTTCGTGGGGTTGTTCGCGGGCAACAAGTACCTCGTTGCCTATAGTACTAATGCTCTCTGTTACAGAACTATGTGTTCCTTCATCAATCCATCGTAAAAGCTTTTGTGCCCACTGTGCGATATCAGACTGCCCTGCAAACAACCCGTCATCACTTCCCCACAAGCGCATTGTTTCAAGAGAAAACGGCTTCCCTTTTTGGGTATGCAAAAAAGTATGCGCATGCATAGGAGTAATACCGCTCGCTTCATCTAGTATACTCTCCGCAAGCGCGACAGTGTCATACGGATCAGTCATAATACGGAGAACACGCAGTAGTGTGTGTGTTTCTTTTTCAGAAAAAAGTGAGGCCCCTCCTTGCAGTGCGACCGGCATCCCGTGTGCACGAAAAAGTGTTGCCGCACTACGAACATGACGGTTCTTGGGTACAAGAAGTGCACACTCTTCAGGTGGGACACCTTGCGCTATCTGGTCTTTGAAATACTGCACTGCTCCAACAAGCTCATCTCGTTCGTACGCATACTCATACAGCCCAACAAGCCCTCCTTCTCCTTTAGTACTTACAAGTGGCTCTTTGGAAACACTACTACGTAACAATGTGTCAGCAAGAGAAAGTATTTGTGCTGTGGAACGATAGTTGTCGGAAAGCGTGATAAGCGTTGCTTTCCCAAACAATTCACTAAAGGATTCAAAATACGAAACTGATGCGCCAGAAAATCCATAGATGAGCTGACGATCATCTCCAACAACAAAAATATTTGGCTGTTCTACCTCCTCCCAGACTGCTTTCAAAAATGCATTTTGTACCCCACTTGAATCTTGGTGTTCATCAACAAGAATGTATTGATACTGTTCGCGAATATCCGCGCGTACTTCTTCTGAACCTTCAACTAGCGCCACTGCGTACTCAAGTACGTCATCATAATCCATAAGTGACCGTTCTTTTTTTACCGTCTCATAAAAACGATAAAAAGATACTACTTCTTTTGTGCGTTCAAGTGACTCAATACGTTTCTCAATCTCTTTTTTGAGCTGCCCCTTTGATGCTCCTCGACTTGAGATACTTTCGGGATCTTCTTTTAGAGAACGTATTTCTTTTTCGATAACTTCATCAAACTGTGCCGGGGTTATGCGTTCTCGCTTGAGAAGAGACATCAACTGCCGAAGATCAGAAAAATACTGAGAAGGATTTGTTCTTGGGCGTATATACTCCCAATCATTGTTTTGTAGTAACTCATCAACAAGGAGCACTGCTTGTGTGTCATCAAGTAATGTCGGGAGAACATCAAAATCAAGGAGACGGTAATACTGCTCTATAAGATCTCCTGAAAATGAGTGAAAGGTTTCAACTGTTACTTTTCGTGCATCGGCTCCAACATATCGTTCGAGACGCTCTCGCATCGCCGTCACTCCTGAACGAGTAAACGTCAGACAAAGTACCCCATCTGCCCCCACATCTGTTTTTTGTAAAATATTTGCAATACGAATAGAAAGTACTTGGGTCTTTCCAGTACCTGGACCAGCAACGACCATAACAGGACCGTCTATGGTATCGACCGCTTGTTTTTGAGCATTATTTAAACTTTTATAAGCCTGATCGAAATCCTTCATGAGAGAGTTTCCTCTTAATAAAACGAATTAATAACAGTATCAATATTATTAATAATGCTAAAGAAGTCAATAAAATAAAAGTAGATACCAAATCAACAACAAATGGTTTTGATGTTAGGTCTTTTTTTGATATATTTTCAATAATTTTTACTCCTTTTTTCAAAATTTCTTTATCAGAATTTATTTGAAAATCTTTGGGAACAAAAGTAAATGCAATAACTCTTATATCAGAGTCATTAGAGATAGTAGGCTCTTGGATAAATAAACAATCTTCACCTTTTTTCTCAAAACCTATGGGTACTACTTCTTGGCTACCTGATAAATTGCGACAAAGATCAAAAGAGCTTGGTACACAATAGCCGAGTGAAGAAATAGTATTACCATTTGGTATAGTATTTTGTACACCATCTATATTTGGGCAGAAGTCAAAAATAGTCTGTACACAAATATTATTTTCAGAAATATAATTATTTGGTACTTCTTTTTGTAATCCAAATAAGTTTGGGCAAACATCTTTTATTTTTTGACTACAGTCAGCGTATGAATCTTGAATACCTTCATCATTTGGACAAAAATCTTTTGGAAGAATTGAACAATTTCCAGATTCATCAATAAAATAATCTTTTGGAACTGTATTTTGTACACCTCTTATATTTGGACAAACGTCAAAAGTTTTTGGAACACAAGAACCGTATTGATCATATACATAGCCATTTGGTATTTGTTCTTGATCTCCTAAAATATTTGGACAAACATCAATCAGCTTTAAACATTTTCCGTATTTATCAACTGAATACCCTACTGGGATACTAGTTTGTAAGCCATCTATATTTGCACATACATCAACAAGAGGAACGCCGTCATTGTTTATGACATTGCGCCATGTTGTCTTTACACAACTAGAACTATCTCCGCAATCAAACTTGATCCAACCACCTTCTGGCCCTCCTGTCCAAGCCCAACCAGATAGCTCACCTGTATTTGGATTTATAGATACAGATTGACCTGTCACGCCAAAATTTATCCAACCAGAAACCTGACTCCAAGCTTTACCGGTCAAAAGACCGCTAGATTGATTGGCAAAACGAACACCTTGTCCTGTGGGATTTAAATTTATCCAACCAAGAGCGTTACCCCAAACATAGCCACTGAGGCCCGTAACACTATCTACTAAAATAGAAGGCTGTGCAGAGAGCTCAAAATTTATAATTCCAGGTGTAGGACTTGTACATGTTGGGTCATGGCAAACTTTTGCTTGATTGAAAGCAGAAGTATCAATATAACCAGTTGCTGAATTTACAAAAGAAACAAAAAATACAAATGTTAAAACATGTAAAAATAAGTATTTGAAAAATTTTATTTTATTGTTGTTCTTGATTTTCATTTGTAGGTACTTCAATGTTTTCATTAGTTGTAGGTTCAGTATTTTCTCCTGTATCACCTTGTGGATTTTCTTCAACAACAGGGTCTTTAGCTGGCTCTATTGGTCCGCTTGGATTTTGACTGTTTAATATATTTGACAATTGATCTGCATTTATACAAATTTCAGAACCATCTTGCTTTTTAAGACATAGATTTTCTGTTTGAACCTTCTTTGCAAATATAGAAGCTATACCGTTATTAATATCAGCAAGCCATGATTTTAATTTTTGTACAAATGAACCTTCTTCATCAACTAGAGATTCTATAGAAGCAACTTTTATATCTAGCTCTTGTATTGCTTTGATTGTTTGCCATTGATTTGGAAGTTTTACCGAATACATACCATCCAAAGAAGTAGATACAAGGTCAGGATTTATTTCAAGAACTTCTTGAGCAATAACACCAACCATCCTATCGCCTGAAGCTTTTACATTGTATTCACGAATCTTAAATGGTCTGAAATAATCAAGAGCAGAAGGAGCATCTACTATATTTTCTTTTAGTCTTTCGTCAGAAGAACAAGTCACTGTTTCTGAGCCAGCTTCTGGATTGTGCAAACATGATCCATCAGAATCAGTAAGAGCAAATATATTTCCATCTATTGAAGTATTTGTAACTATAGCATTGCCATTGACTTGTAATTTATAATCACCCTGATCAGTTGTTGTATTTATCATCAACTCACCGCTGTCATTTACTCTAAATCTTTCATTACCTTGTCCATCAGCAAAAAGCATATAGTTACTAAGCGTAGCAATTGAGCTACCAGTATTGCTACCAAGTATTACATTGTAATTACCGGTTGTAAGAGCACTACCACTGTTATAACCAAGTCCGATATTATAACCAAGAGTTGGTGCGAAAGATGAACCAGAAAGAGAGTTATAACCAAGAGCTGTATTATATGAAGAAGCCTTACTATAAAGCATAGCTCCGCCACCAATAGAAGTATTAAATGATCCTGTACCAGCCGCAGCACCACCTATACCAGACCAGCTTTGCCCCATAGAAAGGAATCCAAATGCAGTGTTAGCGGCACCAGTAGTGTTTCCTCGGAGAGCGCCCATTCCTACAGCTGTATTATTCCTTGCATTGTGACCATTTGAATAAAGTGCTTCGTCCCCCACAGCCACAATTCCATCTGTACCAGCTTCTTGACCTGTTGTAGCGCTATATAAAGCTCTATAACCGATAGCAACAGCCTTGACCATACCACCATTGTAAGCGGCTTCTCTTCCTAATACAGCCATACCATAACCACCAAAACCAAGTGGCAATACCTTACCACCAGCATCAACACCGACTATAGTATTCCATCCACCAAATTGATTTGCGGCGGCGGCACCATGACCAATAATAACCATATCAGATTGTGTAGATGCTACCAAGGCGGCATTTGAACCTATAATTGTATTTCTCTGCCCTGTTGTATTTGCTGTATATGAGTTATACCCGAGTAAAACATTCGAATTATAATTTCCAGCTCCTGTACCAACTCGTATAGCATTTATAGATGCATCTGCCCCCTCAACTTGCAATCTATAAGTAGGTGCTACTGTTCCTATACCAACATTAACTTGGTTTGCACCAGTTCCACCAAGAACCAAAGTATTACTTGCACCAACTTTTGCATTCGCTCCAATAGCAGAAGCATTTGTAAGAAGTGTTGAAGCAAGCACCGAAGAGTCAACGCCAGCACTAGTTCCAACAAAAGTCATATAGTTATCAGCTCTTCTGCCTTGAGTATTGTATCCAAGAAATGCATTGTTTTGACCTATTTCATTTGCAAAACCAGCAGCACCACCAAAAGCAGCATTGTAAGAACCACTAGTAAATGTTGGTGTACCAGCTTGGGCACCTGTTCCATCTCCGGTAATTGTGACAGTTAAATTTTGAGTACCAAAGTCAAAGATATTTGGATCATCTGTATAACCCATACCTGGGTCAGTGATATTTATGGCAGTGACAGCACCACCACTCACAGTTGCAGTTGCTGTTGCTGTTCTAGTAACGATTCCTGAACTTCCAGCAACTGGTGCTGAAATTGTTACCGTTGCGGTTGTATAACCACTACCGCCAGCAGCAACTGGTATAGAAGCTATACCAGTAGTGTTTCTCATTAGAGCAAAAAATCCAGAAGCTGTATTGTAGCTTCCATCTATATTGGATCTCATGGCATCACGCCCTATAGCTGTATTGTGATTACCATTGTTATTTGCTTCTGCCGTGTATGCTCCAACATATGCATTATTATAACCACCGTTATTTCGGTAAGCACTCATTTGTCCAACTATTACACTTCTGTTACCGAAACCACCATTGTCTTTTTTACCATAATAAGCAGCATTCATACCTATTACTACTGAGTGCGACATACCATCTGTATTTGTAGTTCTATTTGCAGCACCATGACCAATAAATACACCGTTCATGTTAGTAGTTAAGTTTGGAGCAGCCTTTTCACCTATTGTTACCTGACCTGTAGTTGAACCTGCGGGCGCAACTCCGGTCCAAATAGTACTTGAGGTTCCTGAAAGATCTCCATAATAACCAAGACTACCAGCATTATTTCCATTTACCTTAAAAAGAAGTGGTTGAGTATTTGTTGTTCCTAAAAATTGCCCAGCAGAGATATCATTACCGGTGAGCCCCCAAGCAACACCATTTGTAGTACTTGGTGTTGCAGCAACAACATCACCAGAAGCATTTGTTGCAAGAAGTGCAGCTGAAGTGAGATTTGTTAATCTAAGACCAGAGTTTCCAGCAGTTCCTTGTGTTATTTCTAATTTGTTTTGTGGAGTGATTGTTCCTATACCAACATTACCATTTTCAAAAATAGCAGCGTAGTTATTTGTGCCACCTGTTGCAGAAACATATAAACCTACATTTGTAGAAGATGTACCTGTATGAGTATTTGTAAAGTATGCACTGTATGTAGTTTGTGAAGGATTTGCATTTGCACCAGAGAGATTTAATTCTAAAAGCTTTTGACTATTTGATGCAGCAGCGGTTGAATTTGATGTTATTTTAAAAGCGCTATTTCCAGCAAGAGAGTTCCATTGCCACTCTTGAGTAAAATTTCCATTGTTTATAGTATTTGTTGCTGTTGCAGCTGTAATAGAAGACAAGGCTCCACTACCACTTGCCACAACATAACAGTTTGAATCTGTAGGACCACAACCACCCCATGGAGTAGAGAGAGCGCCAGGGTCTTGAATATTGTCACTTGGAGAAATTGGAGATACTGGATTGCCAGCAAAAACAACTTTTGCTGAAAATAAAAATACCAAAAATATAAAAACAAAAACATTGATTATATTTTTTAAAACTCTCTTTTTCATGCACAGTAATTATAGCAAATTTTTGTTTTAAAAAAGCGAACTTTTACACATTTTTGCAGAAGGTACGAGATTCGAACTCGTGAACGAATTGCTCCGTTGCTACCTTTCCAAGGTAGTGCACTAGACCGCTATGCGAACCTTCTATTTAAAATAGCTGTAAAAACAGCTATTTTATTTCATCTGTCCTTATATTTTTCATATAAAGACCGAACAAAAAGACTATTATATTTTTCATAATCATTTTCTCATGATTCTACTTGAGAAAAAATATTATGCAATGTTATTTATTTAGTAATGCTTTTATTCTATCTTCTACCGGAGGGTGCGTCATGAACAATTTGTGCAAACCAGAATAAGCTTTACCACCAAAAGGGTTTGATATATATAGATGAGCTGTTGCATCATTTGCATGAGAAAGAGGTATACCTGCGCTACTTATTTTCTTTAAAGCATTTGCAAGACCTTCTGGATAACGAGTAAGCAAGGCGCCTGTTGCATCAGCCAAAAATTCTCTCTTTCTTGATATTGCAAGTTGTATGAGTTGGCCTATTAAAGGAGAAAGGATAAGAAAAACAACACCAACTATAGCTAGAACTCCTCCACCCTTTCTATCATCACTATCACCTCTGCCCCAAAACATACTTCTAAGAAACATATCAGCTACAAGAGACAAAAATCCAACAAGAACAACAACAACGCTTTGAAGCAAAATATCTCTGTTGCCGATATGAGCAAGTTCGTGAGCTATCACTCCTTCGAGTTCACTACGATCAAGAATTTGCAAAAGACCTGTTGTGACCGCAACAGCTGCATGCTCTTTATTTCGCCCTGTAGCAAATGCGTTTGGCGACATATCATCAATAACATATACCCGAGGCTTTGGAAGCCCTGCAGTGATTGCAAGATTTTCAACAATTCTGTGAAGCTCTAAAAAATCTTTTTCATCTGCTGGAACAGCTCGCGCTGAAGCTAGGGCAATTTTGTCAGAGAACCAAAAACTAGCAATATTCATCACTAGAGAAAAAATAAAAGCAAAAACTAAAATATCGGGATTGTTATAGTAAACAGAAAGAAAATATCCCAAACCCAAAATAACAGCCAAAAAGACTCCGACAAGTAGCCAGGTTTTCTGAATATTTTTTGATTGTTGAGTATAGAGTGTTGCCATTTAGAACTTCACCTCGACTGGTTGCTGTGCTGCATCGTTATCAGCAAGGTCAAAAAACTCTGCTACTTTAAACCCAAAAAGTTTTCCAACAACATTTGATGGAACACTTTGCAGTTTTGTGTTGAAATCACGTACTACTCCATTATAGAAACGTCGTGCTGCTTGGATTTTATTTTCAGTATCAGAGAGCTCACGCTGGAGTTCAATGAAGTTGGTATTGGCTTTAAGCTCTGGGTATGCCTCTGATATCGCAAAGAGTGACTTGAGAGTTCCTGAGAGCTCTCCTTCTGCTTTTGCATGATCCGCAAGAGATCCCGCCTGCATTGCCTGAGAACGAGCTTGCGTTACTTTTTCGAATGCTGTTGATTCATGCGCCGCATACCCTTTCACAGTATTTACAAGATTCGGAATCAAGTCATAGCGACGCTTGAGTTGCACTTCTATATCAGCCCAAGCTTCAGTGTAGTGGTTCTTTCCTTTGATAAAACTATTATAGGTAAGGATAAACCACCCTACGAGTACTATTGCAATAATCCATATAATCATATATTCGTATTATACCCATATACAGCCTGTATGCAAAAAGCCCCCAAAGGAGGCTTTTCTTAGTGTCTTTTTTGAAGTTTTTCTATTACCACAAGCAACGGGCTCGCCAAGAATATTGATGAGTATGTCCCAAAGAACATCCCAATTGCAAGTACTATAGAGAAAATGCGAGTACTTTCCGGTCCAAAGAAAACGAGTGCAAGCACCATCACAAGCACTACAAAAGAAGTGTTGAGTGAGCGCCCGAATGTTTGTGACAAGCTTTGTCCAACAAGGTCAGCAAACGGTCGTTTTGCATCATGAGTAAGGTTCTCTCGAATACGGTCAAACACCACAATCGTATCAGCAACGGAAAGTCCAAGAGTTGTAAGCAGTGCAACAATAAAGAGTGTGTCTACCTCAAACCCAAAAAAGTGTCCGAGTGCCGCAAAAACTCCTGTAGGAATAATAATGTCGTGGATAAGCGCAAGGATCACCACTGTTCCGTATTTCCAAGAAGAAACTGGGTGTGAGACCTTTCGAAACGCATATGCAACAAAAAGAATGATGGCAAGAAGCACAAGAATGATAGACGCGATTGCTTTTCGTTTCAATTCGTTTCCTACAGAAGGACCGATAGTGGTGAAACTCTTTTGCTCTACCTGATACTTCCCTTCAAAAGACGCTGTGCTTACAACAAGTGCACGTTCTGCTTCAGAGAGTGTGCGGGTCTTTATCACTACCCCGTTAGTACCAAGCGGTTGCACCAACGCATCACCAAATCCTGTGTTGGTAAGCGCCTCTTTTATCACTGTAGCTTCTGGTCGGTTTACCGCATAAGCCAACTCAAGCGATGAACCCCCAGTGAAATCAATCCCTGGCTTAAGACCAAAAAATACGATACTTCCAATAGCTGCAGCGACAAGTACGACTGAGATCCCGATAAATATTTTTTTAAATGTAATGACAAACATAGTTATTTTGTAAACCCACTATTAAAGAGAAACCGTCCGAACCGACTTTGTTCTGGAGCAGGAACTGCCCGAAGAAAGATGCGTGTAATCACAATAGCAGAGAGAAGGCTTATGAACACTCCGAGTCCGAATGTGAGCGCAAACCCTTTGATGAGTGACGATCCAAACCAGAACAGGATTATCGCAGTGATAATACTTGCAGTATTGGCGTCACGAATAGAGAACCATGCTCGACTAAATCCTGCTGATAGCGCGTCGCGGATAGTTCGACCGAGTCGTCGCTCTTCTTTGAACCGTTCAAATATAAGGATGTTGGCGTCAACTGCCATACCTATAGAGATGATAAATCCTGCGATGCCTGCAGCAGAAAGTGTTACAGGGATAAGCTTATACAACGCCAACGTGACTGCAATATAAATACCAAGTGCGATAACAGCGACAACACCAGGAAGACGGTACCAAATGATCAAAAACAGTGCGATAGCAATAAGCCCCATAAGCGCAGCAGTAACCCCAGCAGTAACAGCCTTTCCCCCAAGCGTTGCCCCTACTGTCTGTGTTGAAATAAGTGTAATTGGCACAGGAAGTGCTCCAGAATTGAAACGACCAACAAGAAGCCGCGCTTCCTGTGGAGTAAAGCTTCCAGTAATCTGTGCTTGCCCTCCGGTAATAGGCTCTCGTACTGTCGGAGCTGAGATAGGTTGTCCATCGAGATAAATAGCAACAACTTTTCCAACATTTGCTTTTGTAATAGCCTCAAAGAGTTTTGCTCCTTCGTCGTTAAACTGGAGACTAATAGTAGGTTCTCCTGTTGTTGGATCAAAAACTAGTTGTGCACGTTTTAAATATTTTCCAGTAAGATTTGTAGGTACAAAATTCCCCATTGGATCAATACTTGCTGTACCATCAGGATTTACGGTCACTTGTTGTGGCGCATCTGACTGAGTGCGAAATTCGAGGAAGGGTGTTTGCCCGATCATTGCAATAGCCTCTTTTACATCAGTAACACCTGGAAGTTCTACAGAAAGACGGTGGTCTCCTGATGCACCGAAGGTACCCGACTGTACTTGTACGATGGGCTCTCCGACACCGAAAAGATTTACACGTCGCTCAATAACATCTCGAAGTGCGTTCATAGAATCATCAACTTCTCCTGCAGGAACAGCGCTAATATCAGCACTATAAAGAAGATGTGTCCCCCCTGAGAGGTCAAGCCCTAGGCGGAATGGGAGGTTTTTAAAAACACCTTTTGCTGGAGTAAGGGTTGATTGCTGCAACATAAAACCGAGTCCAAGTCCAAGCAAAAGAACAATAAGGGCAAAAATTCGTTTCTTAATCATATATTTTCTGAGTTATAAAGCGCATTCTAGCCCGATTTGACGTATCAAGCAATGCATTGACAGTGCCTATATATGTCGTTTGGTAAGAAGGTGAACCCCCCAAGGAATAAGCACCCCTATCGCCCCACCGACGATAACGTCGATAGGAAAATGTACTCCAACATACACTCGAGAGAAAGCGACAAGCGCGGCAGCAACAAAAAGAGTTCCACCAAGCAATCGTTTTCGTGTAAAAACTATTGTAGCTAGTGCAAATGAAAACGCTGCGTGCAATGAAGGAAAAGAATCAAAATCACCATAAAGAAGAAGTGTCCGTATACCATAGAAATACTGATGTGGACGAGGAAATACTACCATCGCCTTAACAATCGCAACAACAAACCAGATGAGCGACATCACTGCGACAAAGAAAAGTGCCTCTTCTAATGCTCGCAAACGTTCGGAAGGATCCCGGGAGAGAAATGGACGAACAAACACAATCCAAATGGAAAACCCTCCTAAAATTATAAAAATAAAAGGGTTTGTAATAAAAAGAAAGAACGTGTCAAGCGCCGGTGATACCCCGGCAAGATGTTGTACGTAAAAGAAAAGCTGTGTATTAATGTCCTGCATATCCTAAAAACTCATTATGAATATCGTCACGATGTATCGCGCGTTCGTAACGAACCATTGCCAATACAACACCCATCCCCATCATTTCAGCAATAATATGTGACCCTCCGTAACTCATAAAAGGAAGCGGTAGCCCTGTTACAGGCATGACTCCAATATTCATACCAATGTTAACTATAAAATGCCCAAGCAAGATGATCGCGTACCCTGCGCAAAACAATGTTTCAAAGTTGCTTCTTCCTCGAAGTGCGTGCACTATAAGTCTCCAAAACAGGACACAAAACGCAGCGATAACAATCACCGAACCAACAAACCCCCACTCTTCTGAAAACGCAGCGAAGACAAAATCTGTTTCGTACTCTGGGAGAAAATTGAGTCGTGATTGTGTTCCATACCCGAGTCCTTTTCCAAGCACCCCCCCAGAACCAACAGCAATAAGCGACTGGTATGCATTGTACCCTGCTCCACGAATATCGTGTGTGGGGTGCAAAAATGTCATAATACGTGCTTTTTGGTAGGGCTCAAAGAAGAAGAGCCAGGAAGCAGTAAATACCACAATAAGTGCAATAGCGACAATGATAATATGCCTTCTTCCAATACCTGCAACAAGCGCGAGTCCTATCCATATCCCCCCAATAATCAATGTCGAACCAAAATCAGGCTGTAAAAGCACAAGTCCTACAGGAATCGCTACATATAACGCCGAAATAAGTAAGTGTTTTAGTTGTCCAATAGCAATATGTCGCCGAGTGAAATATTTTGCCAATACAAGTACGATAAAAAGTTTTACGAAATCCGTTGGCTGCAAAGAGAAAACACCGAGATCAAACCAACTTTTTGCTCCTTTTACTGTTTTCCCTAAGAGAAGTACTAACACTAGTAAAAAAATTGCTACACCATAAAGCGCACTGACGTACCGAGATTCTCGCAAAAAACGAACATCGCTTTGTGTAATAAAAAGCATTACCGCTGTCCCTATCCCTACCCACAGTAGCTGTCGTGCAAAAAAAGGTGTCTCTCCTTGGAAAGACGTCATTGTGGCAAGGCCAGCAAGGAGAAGCACTGCAACAGCAGCGATCATCCACCAGTCAATAAATCGTACAAAGGTCTTCATAGTGTTTTTGCGGTAAAAGGATTGATCCGTGGCACTATTTCAATACGCGTGATTGATGAAGGGTCGATACTTGTCGGCCAAGTAAAATACACTACCTTCGTATCGAGCGCTGGCAGCGATGGAACTACTGTCTTTGATACGGTGACTGTATTGCCATTTTTATCATAAAGCAGTGCAACAACGTCCATAGAAGTAAATGCTGTTCGACTTTTATTTTCAAGTGTTGCAGTAAGTCGTGTCCCTCCATCAAATCGTTCGAGTACTGTTCTATCTGTTTTGATAACTATTTGCGAATACGTCGTCGGCACTTTTTCCCATGGTACTGGTGTAGTGAAAACAAAACGAGTTACTGCAACCTGACTGTTACCTGTAGGGATAAGTGTTTCAACAATAGCCGTCCTCCCCATAGGACCGATAACTGTCTCACCTACTCGTTCAGTGATAAGTGAATTTTTTTCATCGTACAACTTGAACTGGTACGCAGCACGACGAGCTGCGGCTCCTGGATAACTATGCTCAATATATGCAACTGCGTGTACCACCCCAGGGCTCACCTCAAACGAGCGTACCCATCGTACTTTTGGTTGTTCAAGTTCGTTAGGACAATACTGCAAGCACGATCCTCCACAGTCAACTCCTACCTCTTTTCCATTTTTCTTTCCATCAAAACAGGTGGGTTCAACGCGAGTTGTTCGTAGCACAATTGCACCAGCAATAAGTACAAAGAAGAGAAACAAACTCCCTCCGTATGCAAACTGTCGCCGTTCAGCCCATGTCATATATCTTTTTAGTATAGCAGATACTGTTACCCTAAAATACAAAAAACCATCTCAAAGATAACTCTTTTTGATGGTTTTTTGTATTCTGGATACTTAAGCACACAGTCCTGGCAGCTACCTACTTTTGCCTAATAAAAGACTATCATCGGTTCTACAGGGCTTAACTTCTCTGGTCGGAATGGGAAGAGGTGTGACCCCTGCGACAAACCACCAAGACAGTGTGCTCAAATATATTTCCGTTTTTACGGCATGATTTCCAGATTTCCTAATAGGAGTCGGGCAATTAGTACACCTCTGCTCAACACATTACTGCGCTTCCACATAGTGCCTATCAACGTGATCATCTCTCACGACCCTCAACGATACCTAATCTTGGAACTGGCTTCCCACTTAGATGCTTTCAGTGGTTATCCATTCCGAACATAGCTACCGGGCAGTCCACCTGGCGGTAGAGCCCGTACACCAGAGGTTCGTTCACTCCGGTCCTCTCGTACTAGGAGCGAATTTCCTCAAGTATCAACGCCTGCAGTAGATAGGAGACCAACCTGTCTTACGCATCTTATTATCATATCCACGCCACAGCTTGGAGCTCTGATGTTCCCCTGTTGCCAGAGGGATTGGACTATATCTTGTACTCAATGAGCACCTCAACGTAATTGTAGTCTCTAGGGGTGGTTTTATAAATTTTACAAAACCTTCCCTCGGAATTAACCTACTAAGGCCTCTTCCGATATTAGTTGAGCATGTCTTCGTATGTCACCACACGAGACCGCCGTAATAAGAATTGGTTCTATCATTTCTCTCATGTACAGATTGCAGATCTGTACACGAACGATAAGACGAAAAGACTCTAACAGATTTTATTCTGCTCACTATTTTTATTAAAAAATAAAGTGTAAAAAATGCCTCATGGGATTCAGACGGGTCCAGCAATCAAGACAACCGAAAAGATAAATCTTTTTAGTTGCTGTTTGATTTCTGGACGGTCTGAACCCAGCTCGCGTACCTTTTTAATTGGCGAACAGCCAAACCTTTGGGACCTTCTTCAGCCCCAGGATAAGGTGAGCCGACATCGAGGTGCCGAACTCCGCCGTCGATATGAACTC
>CAZNZN010000008.1:0-22656 GCA_964577515.1 uncultured Candidatus Saccharibacteria bacterium
TATCTCGCAAGGCTCATAACCTTGAGGCCCCGGTTCGATTCCGGGCCCCGCAACATTCGACTTGCTCTGGTGGCAGCACAGCAGTCACGTTTCAAGGCGAATAAACCTGCCTGTCGGCGTAGCTCAGTTGGTTAGAGCGTAGCATTCATAACGCTAAGGTCGGTGGATCATTCCCACCCGTCGACACAATGCGATTAATCTAGTACAATCGCAGAGCAATCACTATGATTGCGGACGTAGCTCAACTGGTTAGAGCACCCGCCTGTCACGCGGGAGGTTGCGGGTTCAAGTCCCGTCGTTCGCGCCAAAAGAAAAACACCTAGCAGCAGTAGGTGTTTTTCTTTTAGGAATCTAAGCAATAACTTCAAGATCTCTAAAAACAATTTCAAAATATGAGAGCGCCCTTCGAGCTTCAGGTTGTGTAAGCGTGAACCCCTCCCCTTCGTGCGCAATACGATTTCGCACTTTGTGAGCCTCCCAAGCAGTCTGGAGAGACGGTAATCGTTCTGGGGTAAGTTGTTTCAACTTATCACCAAGAGTATCCCCAAAGACCCCTTTTTGATCAAGCACTTTATCGAGATAAATATCTGCTTCTATAATACCAAGACGCCAATCACTTGGGTTATCAGACAACACTTTTGCACGAATACCTTCCCATACTTGATTGTGCCCAGCATCTAAAACAACAGGGGCCTCGCCCCCCTCAAGAACAGATGGGGTGCCCTTACCTTCATGTTCTATTTCATATAACCGAACAAGTGTATACAAAATGATAGTGATAAGAGCAATAACAATGAGCGTTGCTACTATTTTAAGTCCTGGATAAAAAGAATCTCCAAAAATAAAAGAAAAGAACCGTGCGATTGCGCGATACACTAAAAAGAAAATATATTCAACATTAAGAAATACCGGACTTGGGACTTGTGTTTCCATAGCTAGTATCTATTGTACATTATCTACTCTGGTCGTACAGATTCAACCACCTCTCCTAGTGCAAAAAGTTTCTCCTCTCCAAACCGAGGACCGATAAACTGCACCCCTAGTGGAAGACCTTGTATTGTCTTTCCTGATGGGACAGAGATTGCTGGATGTTGTGCAATATTTGCTGGCACCGTAAAAAGGTCAGCGAGATACATTTGAACAGGATCGTTAGATTTCTCGCCTATCTTAAACGCTGGAGTTGGTGTGGTTGGGGTAAACACCGCATCATACTCTTTGAGTACGACTTCAAGCTCTTCACGAATCATTTGCCGAAGCGCGACGGCCTTGTTGTAGTACGCATCGTAGTAGCCATGTGACAGTACGTATGTACCGAGTAGGATCCGACGACGCACCTCTTTTCCAAAGAGCGCTCCACGAGTTTTATCATACATCGCACGAAGTGATTCATTGCTTACGCGATCACCGTAACGCACCCCCTCTAGTCGTGCGAGGTTTGACGATACCTCTGCGGGCATAAGGATATAATACACCGCGAGCGCATCTCCAAAGTGCGGCAAATCTACTTCAGAAAAAGTAAATCCTTCTGTTTCCATTTTTGTTTTAATTGTAATGAAATTTTCTTTTACTTCAGGATCAAGTCCTTCTGTATCAAGTACTCCCTTGGGAATAGCAATTTTTTTCTTGAGTGTGATATCACCAATGCGTTCAGTAGTGGGTACTGATGTTGCATCTCGTGACTCATACCGAGCAATCGTCTGGTAGAGCGTTGCTGCATCTTTGACGGTGTGCGCCATTGGGCCAATCACATCAAGTGAACTCCCCATTGAGATAAGCCCATGTCGAGCAACAGTTCCATATGTAGGAAGTAGCCCAACGATTCCACAAAATGCCGCCGGCTGTCGAATTGATCCTCCAGTATCAGAACCAAGGGCAATTGGAGTTATCCCTGCTGCAATAACTGCAGCAGATCCCCCTGATGATCCTCCGGGAACACGAGATTCATCATAAGGGTTTTTAGTCACACCGTAGGCAGAATTTTCAGTAGATGACCCCATTGCTCCATCGTCCATATTGGTACGCCCAATAATAACCGCACCAGCATCTTTAAGCGCTTTCACTGCAGTGCTATTGTATGCAGCAATATGGTGTTCAAGCATTTTTGAACATGCACCAGCAACATGCCCTGCAAACATAATGTTGTCTTTTAGTGCTACAGGAATACCGGTGAGAGTTGTTGCTCGTCCTTCTGCAAAAAGAGTTTCTGCTTGTGTTATTTGTTCATCAATATCAGTAAAGACTTCACGAAAAATGTTTCGTGTATCTGCTTTTGCTTTTTCAACAGCTTCTGTTACAAGCGCACGAACCGTTGTTGTTCCTGTAATGAGTTGTTTGTGAAATTCGTCTATCATACTTATTCTCCGATCACTTTAGGAACTTGCACAAAACCATCTTTGTGTAGCGGTGCTGCTTCAACAAGGTTATAGACACTCTCAAGTGGTGCCACAGTATCTTCCCGCACAATATTTTTCTGTACGTACACTGCCTCACTATGAGGGGAAAGCTTCACTTTTTGCACTGTGTCTATAAAGCCAACAATGTTGCTAATATCCTGTGCGAGCTGTGCCTTTTCATCCTCTGGCACCTCAAGTCGTGCGAGATCTGCAAGGTGGTCAAGTGTTTGCTGGTCAATCATACGGTGTACTATAGCAAATTTTAGACCATATTCAAAAAGCTTTGTTCATCAACAATTGTTACATTAAATTTCCCTGCATCAGCAAGTTTGCTCCCAGGGTTCTCCCCAACGAGTACATAGTCAGTCTTTAAGGAGACACTACTTGCAACCTTCCCCCCTCGCTCTTGAATCATTTTTTTTGCGTCTTCACGAGAAAGCGTTGCGAGTGTACCAGTGAGTACAAAGATTTTTCCTTCAAATACACCACCTTTTTGCACTGTGATTTGTTGTGGTTGCACACCTGCGTCAAAAAGTTTTTGTATGAAATGTTTTGCATGATGACTATACCGGTATGAGAGAATACTTTCTACAACAGCAGGGCCAATGTTTTCAATACTGTCGAGGTCTTCTTGAGTTGATTCCCAAAACTTTTTCCATGTACCAAAATGGAGTGCAATATCTCGCGCCGTCTGCGCACCTACATGCATAATGCCGAGCGCAGTGATAAAACGATCAAGTGGTGGCATTTTCTTTGATTGTATTTCCCGTACGATGTTCTCTGCACTCTTTGCGCCAAAACGTTCAAGCCCTGCGAGGTCTGCCTCGGTGAGCGTAAAGAGATCTGCAGCGTCACTGATGAGACCTTCCTCTTGAAGACGCTCCACTATCTTTGGGCCAACTTCGTATATCTCCATAGTATGCACAAAGTGTGTAATTCCCCTTGTTTGCTTTGCAGGACAGGCAGTGTTTGTACAATAAAATCCAACCGTTGTTTCTCCTGTTGCCCCTTTTCGCTGTTCTACAGATTCGCCACACTCAGGACAGACCTGTGGCATATAAAACAAACGAGTGCCTTTTGGGCGAAGGTTTTTAAGCACTTCTACAACCTCAGGAATCACATCTCCTGCTTTTTGAATCACCACCGTATCACCCACACGAATATCAAGACGTTCAATCTGCTCAATATTATGCAGTGTTGCTTTTGATACTGTAGATCCAGCCACTTTTGTTGGAACAAAGTGCGCCAAAGGTGTAAGGATGCCTGTACGCCCTACCTGTACAGTGATACCAGTCACAAGTGTGGCTACCTGCTCTGCTGGGTACTTATACGCGAGTGCGTATCGTGGAGCTTTTCCTACAACACCGAGGACATTGTGGAGTACGAGTTCATCTACCTGTACTACCACCCCATCAGTCCCGTAACCAATCTCTGGTCGCTCTTTTTCTATAAAGTTGATGCACTCATATACCTCATCAAGGGTATGGCAAACCTTTTCATATGGGGCAACAATAAATCCTAACTCTTTTAAATGTTTATGTATTTCGCTATGTGTCTGGAACACTCTTTCATCAATACCGGGGATATCCCAAGCAAAGAAGTCGAGTGACCTCTCTGCAGCGAGTCGCGGATCTAGTTGGCGGACTGATCCAGCAGCTGCATTACGAGTATTAGCAAGCAGTGGCTTACCGAGTCGTGCGTATTTTTTGTTAAGCCTTTCAAACGTATGTTGAGACATAACTATCTCCCCCCGCACTTCTACCCATCCCTTATGAGTACCGGAGAGTACTAAGGGTACAGAAGCTATTGTTCGCACGTTTTGTGTAATATCCTCACCAATAGCCCCGTCCCCGCGAGTAACCGCCTCTACAAGAATACCGTCACTATACTTGAGTGAACAAGCAAGCCCGTCCATTTTCAGCTCACAAAAATACGTATACTGAGTTGTGGTAAGTTTTTTCAATCGCGCATCCCATGCCTGCACTTCTTGAAAAGAAAAAGCATCGTTAAGTGAGAGCATTTTTGAAGCATGGGTTCGTTTTTCAAATTTCTCAAGCGGCGCCCCTCCAACTCGGTAGATAACACTATTGTTGTCTTTATATTCTGGATATTTTTCTTCAAGAAACCTCAACTCACGTACCAAAGAATCGTACACCGCATCAGAGATTGAAGGTGAATCTTCAATATAGTACTCTCTTGCGTATGTTTCGATTGATGCACGGAGTTGGAGAATCTTTTGTCTATCTTGTTCCCTACTCATATATACATTCTTAATACTCTACTTGAATTGCTCGCTCTACTCTTCGCGGGTTATTATCTGCGCATACATTGTACCCTTTTCCTTGAATAATCACCTTTCCACCATTGTTTCCTACTCTTTTGTCAATAGATATACCAGCACAAGGCAGCGCTGGAGAAGCGTTTGTTTGTTCATATACATAATAGTCAAAATCACTCAAACTAGTATTAGCTGAAAAATATGCTTGACCACAGTACAAATCTGGGGCGTCAGTTGGATCCGTGACAGCTGAAAAGGCGTCAATCCCTATATCATAATAGAGCATACATTCTACAACGCTGTCTGCTTCATAAAAAGAAATTTGTGAATCTTTTGCAAGATTTGAAAGGATAGTTTGTTTAAAGGTTAGGTTAGAAATACCAAGAGAAATAGACAAGATCAAACTCACAACAACAACCGTTATAAGTAGTGCGAATCCTTTTTTACCCTGTTTTATGATCACATTTTTATGCATATCTATTATGGCATTACCCAATTACTAAGTACCATATCTTGCGACACAGTTTTCGTATTAAGACCGTTCAACCATTGAACCGTCACTGTCACTACAACCTGGTCTGTACCGACAGCTCCGTCAGTCATCTTTACTGAACGAATAAAAGAAGTTTGATAGGATTGACCACTTGTTGAAAATGGATAGGTTGCTGTGTATCCATAAAAATACTGACTTGGATAGTACACAATAGCAGGACAGGTCGCTGCTCCACCAGAACAAGCTTTTATCTGAGGACCTGTCGTGTAAGGATCAATAAAACAACGATTAGAAGAAAAACACCCAGAAGATGGATTACCTGTCTGAACGCCAGACTGATCAACATAAAACTTCTGTCGCCACTGTTCCCAACTGAGCCCTTGTATTTTTCCACTATCACGAGAATTGCGAACAAACTCAAGCGTCTCTTGCATTAGTGCGTTTGCTGCAATCTGGTTCCGAGCGTAGCGAACAGAGTAAAAGCCTCCAGCAGCAAGACTCATGAGCGATCCCATAGTAATACTAAGAATCAATATCGCGACCAATGTTTCAATTAATGTAAACCCTTTTTGTTTCATATTATTCTCCTGCTCTTTGTGAAATATATGTTTGTATCGCAAATGGTGATACCTCTGACACAGTTGTGGCTGTACCATTTACAAACATTTGTATACTTGGTTGTTTTGTATCAAGGGTATCAGCTCCATCAACAAAGAAAGACAACGACTGTATATTTATTTCAGGGGTAGTGATAGCAACCCACCCACTCCACACTCCAGATTCTTGTGTGCGCTTAAAAATACCTCCATTACCATTTGGATGTACGTCTCTCTTATACTCAACAAGGGCCGCTGACCCGAGTGTGGGGGTGATAAGCAGCTGGCTACTTGCATTCTGATTTGCAAAAGGACAATTAGGAGTCACACTCCCATATCCACCGCAGACAAATGTGCTTCCTGTACGAGCAGTACGAGAAATAGACTCTACTGCAAAATTAAGATTGTCCATCAATATTCGCATTGCTTGCACTTTGCGAGAAGCACTATTAACAGTAAAAAGTGAGCTGATTGCAGCAAGCACAACTACAGTAAAAAGCGTGAGCGCAACCATAAGCTCTACAAGAGTAAACCCTGATTGTGTCTTTGGTTTCATCATAGTTATTGTACCGCGATTTGTCCCGTATTCCATATAAGCACTGTCCGACGAAGCCCTTTGGGGGACTCAAGTATCACTTTTGCATAAGAAGAGTTTTCTACAGCGCACTCTCCTATATACCCACCGGACCGATAGCAAATAATTGCGTCTGAAGTTGGTCGACGGAAAGTAACATCAAGAACTCCCGAGGTGGCACACTGCTCCACACTGTTTACATCTCGACAGACCTGCAACACCTTGTCTTGCGTAGTAATAGTAAGTCGTTGGACACATTCATTATTTACATCTGGACTTCCACACGCTACACCATAATCGTACTTTTTGTTCGGAGCAAGAGGTGCTCCTGTTGGTATATCAGCAAAAAAAACTATTTGTTTGTTATAGGCAATAGTGCTCCCTGCTGTTGTTGAAGGAGAAAAGCTCATTCCATATGAAGGAAAGTCTGTAGTACTTGCCCCATTTGGAAGACTCTGCACACTTGTAGCATAGGTTTGTGCCTTTCGAAGATTGAGCGCAATGTCTTGAGAAAGGTTTCGTATAGAAACATTATTTGAAAAATCAGAATAGTTAAACATCAAGACTGAAGATACAAGCCCAAAAATACCGATAACGACCAACATCTCTATAAGAGTTACTCCTCGAGAACGGCTATAGGTAGTAGTGTGAGTGTTTTTTACCATAATGGGAAAATTTGCTGTACTGTTATCCCCCATATAACAGTGATAGCTAATGCTGTAATCATAAAAGGGGCGAAGGGTACTTCTGATTTAAATGAGTGACGTTTTGAAATCGCAAGAAGGAAAAGTCCTACAATAGCCCCGATCCAAAAAGAAAGCATGAACACCGTAAGACTTCCTTCGATACCGACCAGCCACCCTATACCGAGTGCAAGCTTTACATCACCAAACCCCATGGCTCGACCTTGTGAGAAAAACCAGAGCAAAAAGAACGGAAGCGCAAGCGCTGGGCCTGCAATCAATGCATTTAAAAGGTTAAACGTTGCCCCTCCAAAAAAAAGTCCCCAAAACACTGAAAGAAAACTAATGAGGATAAATGGGTATACTATTTTATCCGGAACAATCTTATGTTTAAAGTCGTATACAGTAATAACAATAAGGAGGCTGCTGATCACGAGTGCGAATACAAAGGTCGCCCATGTGACCAAACTAAGCGGGTCAGCCATAACAATAGTTGTGTACAAAAGTGCAAATACTATCCCAGTGAGCAGCTCTATTATCGGATGTTGAAAAGAAAGCTCTGTCTGACAAGAGCGACATTTTCCACGAAGACCTAGAAAAGAGAACACGGGCACAAGTTCATACCATGAAAGCGTTCGATCGCAACGATCGCAACGAGAACGTCCAGTGACAACACTACGTCCTGTGTTAAGACGAAAGATAACAACATTGAGAAAGCTCCCGACAAGCAATCCTAAACAAAAGATAAATATCGGAATAAAAATCATATACTAAGTGTAGCATGTATGACCTCCTTACAAAAACACTCCGCAAGCGCGGAGTCTTTTTGAGATATTTATGGGCACACTGTTGTACTAGCAGAAAGCGGTGTCGTTGTTCTTTTTGTAGCATTTGCCGAATCAATACACAGATATGTAGTGGTAGTAGGTTCTTTAAGTTTCACTGACACAGCATATCCTGTCGCAGAAGTATTGCAGTTAAGCGTTGTTGCTGTTTGTACTGCACCAGAATTTATCGCAAGTGTTGTCGCTGAGAGTGTCGCAAGTTTAGTAAGCATTGCATTGATATTGTTGGTACCACTTGAACAAAGATTTGTGTAGTTTCCTCCATTGTTTGTATAGTACAGCTCTGCCTGAGAACGAGCTTCAATTATTTGCTTTTTTATAGCACCATCTGATCCACGAGAGCGACTTGTATTAAGAGCGGTGACAGTGATCGCGGTAAGAATTGCAATAATCGCTACTACCATGAGGAGTTCTATAAGTGTAAAACCTTTTGTGTACTTCATATACGTCAAAGTATAACGGTAAATCCATAAAATACAAAACACCCCCAAAGGGGTGTTTTGTTCTAGAAAGAGATAGTAGGACTAGCAAGCAACCGCGTTAGCTGCGAGTGCTGTAGCTTCTTTTGCTGCTCCTGTTGAGTCTACACACCACCCTGCACTTGCAGTTGTAGGAGACTTAAGAGAAACAATAGCTGCCCATCCAGTAGCACTGTCGTGACATACTGCTGACCCTGCTGCACCTGCTGCACTATATGCAAACGCTGTAGCATCAGTTCCTACAGTAGCACTAGCACTGAGCTTTTGTGCTGCAGCAAGAACCATCGCTGAGATATTGTTTGTACCAGCGGTACAAACAGCATCATAGGTTGTTCCAGCGTCATAGAAGAGTTCAGCTTGTGCACGAGCATTTGTAAGACCTGCCTTGATAGCAGCATCTGCCCCTTTATTACGAGCTGAATTAAGTGATGCGAGCACCACAGATGCGAGGATACCAATAATTGCAATCACCACGAGGAGCTCAATCAAAGTGAAACCTCTTGAAAAATTCTTTTTCATATTCTTAGAAAAACTTTGTTACTTTTGAAATTTTAATAATCGATTATTACAAACTTTCTTTGTAATGCGTATAGTATACCATGCCCCTCATTGGAAAAAGCAAGTGTATAAAGGGTTTACTGTATTCCCCCAGCAATATTGTAGATAGGAACAAGGACTGATATGAGCAAAAGACCAACACCAAGCCCAAGAGAAATGATCATAAACGGTTCAATAAGCCCTACGAGAGTGTCCACCGCCTCATCAACTTCTCGTTTGTAAAACTTTGCAAGCATTTTGAGAATGGCCCCCATAGATCCTGTTTCTTCTCCGACACGAATAATCTGTGGCATAATTTTAGGAATTTCCTGGTGTATCTCAAGCGCTTGAGAAAAGGATTTTCCCGCTTTTACTGCCTCCATCGCTTCTTTCATGATTGTTTGATACTTTTTATTCCCTACTACATTACCGGTGATTTCTATTGAGCGAACAATAGGGATCCCCGCGGATAGCATCGTATCCATGTTGTCAGAAATACGCGCAAGATACACTTTTTGAAATAAGTTACCCACCACAGGGACCGTGAGTTTCGCTTCATCTAGAAACTTTTTTCCAAATTTTGTACGAGAGAGGTATATGAGATACCCAACTCCTGCTGCAACAAATACGAGGAAGAATATACCGTAGTTAACAAGGAAGTTACTCACCCAAAGGACTATTTTTGTGTAAAACGGTATTTCTTGACCACTTTCAGTAATAATCGCTGAAAGCTTTGGAACAACGACTGTAAACATGAGCACCATCACGACGATGAAAATCCCTATAACGAACGCAGGGTACACAAGTGCATGTTTTGTCTTTGAAGTGAGGGCATACTGACGATCAAGGTAGTCAGCCAGAAAGCTGAACACTTGCGTTAGTTTTCCTGATTCTTCTCCTGCGCGCACCATGTTCACATAGAAGTCCGAGAAAACATCGTTATGTTTTCCCAGTGCACCCGCAATAGACGACCCCGCCTGAAGATCAGAGACGATTTGGTTAAGTTTTCGTGCAAGAAGTTTGTTTTGGGTGTTATTTGCAAGAAGAGAAAACGCCTTGAGCGCTGAAACCTGCGCTTCAAAAAGTGTCGACATCTGGCGTGACAAGATCACGACTTCTTTCATTGGTACTTTTTCGAATAGAGATACCTCAAACCATTTACGTGCCTCTTCTTCACTTTTGACTGAAGTCACGATGAGCCCACGTCGTTGTAGCCCTGTTATTGCAAGATCACGATTGACCGCCTCAATGACGCCCTCTCTTCTTTCTCCTTTATCAGTAACTGCGGTGTAGCGAAAGTTCATATATAGTGATTATAGCAAGCGCTCTAGGTTTTTAGGGTTAGTAGAGTATGCAAAAGCGTTTTCGACAGTGATCTCTCCTGCGCGGACAAGTTCAACAAGGGAGCGGTTCATATCTATCATTCCTTGCTCAAACCCTGTCTCAATAACCGTATCTATTTCATGTGTTCGCTTTTCCCGAATAAGGTTAGCGATAGCGTTGTTGTTTATCATGAGCTCATACGCAGGAACGCGACCTCCGGAAATTCTTGGGATCAAACGCTGTGAGAACACTCCAATCAGAGACGACGCCAACTGCACCCGTATCTGATCTTGTTGTGTTGCTGGGAATGAATCTATAATACGATCAATAGTCTGTGAAGCTGTGTTGGTGTGCAGTGTTGAAAGTACCAAGTGTCCTGTTTCAGCTGCAGTCACAGCAGTGCCAATAGTCTCAGTGTTACGCATCTCTCCAATGAGGATAACGTTTACATCTTGCCGAAACGCACTTTTGAGTGCGTCTGAGAAGTCGGCAGTATCGAGGCCTACTTCTCGCTGGTCAATAATGGCTTTTTTTGGTTCATAAACATACTCAACAGGGTCTTCAATCGTGAGGATATGTGCTTGCCGTTCTTCGTTGATAATGTTAACCATAGAAGCAAGTGTTGCTGATTTCCCTTGCCCTACTGGTCCAACAACTAGGAAAAACCCTTGTCGTTTTCTAGCAAAGTCAGCAAGCATCGAAGGAAGATGCAGCTCTTCAAGTGTTTTCACATGAGGAATAAGTCGAAGCACAATAGCAAATTTCCCTTGTTGGATAAATGCATTTCCGCGAAGTCGTGCCCCTCCTTGGTATTCATAAGAGAAATCAAGTTCTTGTTTTTCTATAAAGTGATTGTAGTGCTCTGGAGAAAGGATCGTTTTCAATACCCCTTCCATATCGCCCTGACTTACCTGCTGTCGATTCATCAAGAAGATAAGCTCACCATTGACGCGGACAGAAGGAAAACGACCAGCAGAAAGGTGCAAGTCCGAACCGTCTTGCTGAATAAGTATTTCTATAAATTCTTCAAAAAATTTTTTATACTCCATGTTCTTTTAGTAATGCTTCTATATGTTGCAATACCTCTGACGGGGTACTGTTTGCCTTTACAATATAACTTGCAGCCCCCAGTGATTTTCCTCGGGCTATATCCTGCTCTTGACCAAGGTTTGAAAGATACACTTTTAATGTTTTTGGAATCAAATTTTCTTGGTTGATTTGTTCAAGAAGTTCAAACCCATCCATTGCGGGCATGACGACATCAAACAAGCAAACATCTGGGGTAAGTCCTCCTTTTATTTTTTCAAGTGCTTGCGGGGCACTCATCGCTGTTTCAACAGTAAAACCTGCTTGTGTAAAACGAACAGCGTACATATCGAGAAGAAAAGAATCATCGTCAACAATCAATATCGTGTGCTTTTTTTCTTCGTGCTGTTCCATATGCATCTAGTATAGCTTTCTTTTTTTACAAACAAAAGCACTACGTAAAGCTAAATACCTCTTGCATCATAATATCCCCCTTCAGCGCTTTAAGTAATGCATCATCCCGAAGTGTAAGCATTCCTTTTGCACGACAGAGTTTATAGAGTTCTGGTTCTACTGGGTTTTTAAGAATAACCTCTTGAATATCACGGTCAATCATGAACATCTCAAAAACAGCAATACGCCCGCGAAGTCCTGAAGGTGCTTCTGGAGTCGGTTTTATTTCAAACATATGGTCGGGCATATTTAGATGGCCAAGATATTCCTGCGGTAAATCAGCAAACTGTTTCTTAATAAGCTCCTTTGTAATATCGTCCATCGGTATTTTATGCCGAGCATCAGGGTGCACCCTTCGAACAAGTCGTTGCGCCATTGCAAGAATAAGCGTTGGTGCAATAAGATACGGATCCACCCCCATGTCCACAAGACGAGGCACAATACCGATAGCTGAGTTAGTGTGGATAGTTGAAAGCACCAAGTGCCCTGTAAGTGCTGCTTGGATGGCAAGCTGTGCAGTTTCTTTATCACGGATCTCTCCCACCATGATAATGTTAGGGTCTTGTCGCAAAATAGAACGAAGTCCAGAAGCAAAAGTGTATCCAATCTCTGGTAAAACCTGTGACTGTGTCACTCCGGGAATCTGATATTCTACTGGATCTTCTAGTGAGACTACGTTTGAGCCTTCTTTATCTACTTCGTTCAACATTGAATACAGTGTAGTACTTTTTCCTGATCCTGTAGGTCCTGAAATCAATATCAATCCATACGGTCGCTTGATTGCCTCACGAATCATTTTGAAGTTATCTTCAGTAAAATCAAGCGCTTCGAGCGTTTTGACTCCTTTTTCAGAATCGAGGATACGCATTACGACTTTCTCACCATAATATGCAGGAAAAGTAGAGACGCGAAACTCTATTTTTCTTCCTTCTATCATCGTAGCGAAGCTTCCGTCTTGTGGTTTTCTTTTTTCATCAAGACGCAGTTTTGCCAAAATCTTTATGCGAGCAATAATCCCATCAAAAGAGGTAAGGGGGAGTACTAGTGTCGTATGCAGTGTTCCATCAACACGATATCTCACGCGTACTTTCTCTCCAGTGTTTTCTATATGGATATCCGAAGCTCCCCCTTCAACGGCGTGGTTAATGATTACCGCTACGATCTTAATAATCGGGGCATCTTCCACAATCTTGCTATCTTCTGAAGCTTTTTCCGCATCAGTTTTTTTTGCCTGCGTTTTTTTTGTTGCAAGAACAAGTTCGTTTTCAAGTTCGGTGTTGAGCTCTCCTACTGCCTTATCAACCTCTTCCGAAACTGCTTTATAGTTTTCTAGAATAGAAACAAAGTCAGAGTGAGAAATCAAAAATACTTTAAACGGCACTCCAAGCTTTACTGAAATAAACTGAAGAGCGTTCATACTCTCCATATTTTCTGGTTCAGTTACCCCAACTGAAAGCACTCCTTCAGCAAAAGCAATCGGAACAAACTTATAGTGACGAGCGGACTCTTCTGGAATGTACTTGAGAATATCGTACGGAACAGATTGTCGGTCTTTTTTTTGATATGGAAGCTTGTAAAATGTTGCTTTTGCTTGAGTAACAGCATCCTCTGAGACACCAGAGCCTAAAAGTGCAGCAGTAAGGTTCCCTTCGTATTTTGTATCTACTTCAGCAAGAACACGATTGTACTGCAGTTCTGTAACAATATTTTGTGCCAAAAGAAAATCAAGAAACATGATTATCGTTTAGATGCTTTGCTTGTAATAAAAGACATCGTTTGTGCGGTTGTTGTTTCCGCTCCACGTACAGCTATTGCTCGGACAAAGTAGGTAGTATCTGGGGTAAGTTTGTTTATAGTCACAAGCGTTGTTCCACTTTTTGTTGCAGCAACAGGCGAGGTTACTGAACCGAAAGTATCGGTAGTGCCATATTCAAAAACCACCGTAGTTGTTGCGGTGTCACCAACAGAAATCTGTGCTCCCAACTCTGCGCTAGTACTTGTTATTTTCCCTGGCTGCAATGTTTGTATAGAGACTGCGTTTTGTGGTGCCGCGACAGAAGGATCACTTCCCACTGGAGCAAAAGGGTTAACCCTCCCGACGACATCTGTTCCAAGCGTCACAGGATAATCCCTAAGAAGAGTATATGCGGGGTTTTTAAAAAATGACGTATCGATAGTAATAGTGTTGATACTTGAAAGAAGTGAAGAGAACTCATCAGCGTTTGTAGTGTTACCTACAGTGTTCCCTGGAAGAGGAATATCAGCAGAAGTAGTAAGTGTGGCTGTTTGGGCCTGCGGACTATTTTTCCCCACAAACAACACACCGAGCACTGCAATTCCTGCAACAACGACCACTATGAATACTGTTTTGAGTTTTTTATTCATACTACTTCTTTAACCAATATGTTTTTAATTTGACCGTATACCGCAAACTCCCCGCTGGACCAGCGTCATCCCCTGTCGCTGTAGCAAACTTCACTGAAACGATATCAACAAGACGAAGATTTTGCTCTAGATCTGAGATAAAAGAAAGAAAATTTTTGTACTGACCACTAGTATCAAATGAAATATCGAACTCACCATAAGGTCGTTGCATAACAGCAGTAGTCTCTATTTTTACTGCATCAGGAGTCTTTACTTCATCATATTGGACGTTGCGGAGTGATGACAATCCATTTTTCGTTGCAAGACCATCCATCTGAATAATAAGACGTATATTGTCAACACTATCGGGAAGAAGCGTTTTTACATTATCAAGATCAGCTTTTGGAATACTGTTATATCGATTGATGAGTTCTTCTCGGGAAACTTTCAAGCGCTCTGCCGTGGCAAGTCGTCCATCAAAACTACTCACTTCAGTACGAAGCGCCTTCACATTTGCATATCGAGGCATAACAAAAAGCATAAATACTCCTACCGATGCTGCCAATACTAATAATGAAAAAATATATCTCATGTTATGGTGTTGGTTGGTTAACTACTGGCGCTGTCTCGACCTCAGCCGGCACACTAGGCACTGCTTGCTGAACCGGCTTGATGGTACTATCAACAAATGTTTGATATGACAGCGCGGCTGGATCAACAGTAAAAGTGAGTTTGAAGTTAATTGTCCGAGTTTTATCATCTACAGTGAGATTTGAAAATACAGGATTTTTTATAAGATCACTTTGAGAAAAAGCATCAGACTGCAGTGCTATTGTTGCGTAGCTTCGCGCTGTGCCGGTAAGGTCTACTTGTACTTGTTGTGACTTCGTTTTGTCATCAGGGGTATACGTATATGAGAAATCTTTATATTGGACTGAGCGAAGTGTTCGCGCTTCGAGTTCTTTAAAAATAGGGGTAACAACAACGTGATTTTTTATAAGTGTTTTTACACCAGCAATTCGAGCATCAAGGCGTTTCATATCAGAGACGAAATCAGTGCCAATACCATCACGCGCAGCAACAATAGAAGACTCGAGTTTTTTCTTTTGAGCAGTAAGTTGCTGTTCGTAAAGGTATACTCCCCCAAAAGCAAGAGCAGTGCCAATCACTACCACTGTAGTAATAAGTGATAATACTCCTACCGTATGTGTGCGATGCGTTGTTGAAACATCCGTCCCATCAATAGGACGCTTAGGAATAAATGATGAAGGAATGACTGGTTCCATGTATACCAAAAGTATAACACTCTTTCATATACTTTTGTACAACATACTGCAGTGGATTACTGCAACTGTTTCAGTGCAAGACCAAGTGCAACAGAAAATTCTGGTCCCGTAGTTTTTAATACACCACTGAGAAAGACTGGTGCTTCTACTTTTGCAAACGGATCCGCAATTTCAAGCTCTGCAGAAAAACTTTGTTTTGCGTATTCCAAAAGCCCGCGAGTCATCGCTCCACCTCCAGTAAAAATGATTTTTCCAATGTTTTTGTTATAACGCTTTTCATACGCAAGAATAGTTGCGTTTGCTTCTTGGAAAATATCAGAAAGATGTACCTTAATAAGATCAGGAACGTGTGGATGTTCTGGGGTAGGAATAAGACCATACTCTTTTTTGAGATTTTCTGCTCGGTCAAATGGCATTTCAAGTGAATGCGCAATAGCAAGCGTCATATCTTGTGATCCTTTATTTGCAAGGCGGAATGTTTCTACCACGCCGTGTTCAACAATAGAAAGTTTTGTTTTTGATGCACCAATATCAATGATCATTACCGGGAAAAGTTCGCGAGTAAGCACACTTCGGATATGGCTAAAGACTTCGATTTCAAGAGATTCCATAGGGAACCCTGCTTTTTGCATAAGCTCTGTGTACTTCACTAATGTTTCGTTGAGCGTAGCCACAACAAGCACTGACATACGCGCAACCCCACCGCTCTCTGAGAGCACTCGAGCCTCTACCCCAGAATCCTCACGACGAGGAATGATGTACCAATCAAGAGAAACATCTGTGATGGGCACTGGGATAAATTTCTTTGCTTCGTTTGGGATAACTGTCGCAAGATCTTTTTCTTCGATTTCTGCTGGAAGTTGCAAGATAAAAATAATACAAGAAGTAGAAGGAATACCGAGTACTACCGACTTGCTTGTGATATGTGTTTCAGCAAGAACATCTGTGAGCGCCTTGGCGAGCGTCTCGGCATCAAGGTTTGTAACCTGCCCTACAAACCCTTTTTCACCATACTGACCAAGAGCGAGTGCTCCATAGGTATCAAGTACTGCACGACCATTTTCTTTTTTGAGTTGTACTACCTTTATAGAAGATGTTCCTATATCAACACCGATAGCGAGATTGTTTTTGTTGGTACCGAAAATACCACCCAAGACCTTTTTGATTGACGCGAGTATACTATCCATATTCCCCAGTATAAATGAAAAGCTTCTTATTGCCTATCCAAAAGCTCCTGCAGCATTTTTTGTTTGGCAGACATTGTGCAGGGTGCAAAGCGCCGGGAACAGCCTTATGCGAGAGGTGTTTTACACGTATTCCTCCTGCTGAAGCAACAGAACATGCACATATATATGGTATGGTGAGCTACGCACACCCACTTGTGCACGACGCACTCTGGGGACTTAAATACCACCACCGCGGGACAGTCGCGCAAGCAATCACCAAATACTGCGGCCCTATAGTACAAGAACTGATTGCCGATATACTGATCGACACAGAGCACAGTACTGTTGTATTTGTCCCTATCCCTCAATACAAAGACAAACAGCACACGAGAGGGTTCAACCAAAGCGCTGCTATAGCAGCATGGCTTTCAGAAAATACTGATATTCCTGTAAAAGACCTTCTTGAAAAGAAATATCACACTACCCCTCAAGCGAAAATACAAAAAAGAATGGACCGCTTTTATAACATCGCTGGCGTATTTACTATAAAAGACACGGTAACAGTACAAGAAAATACACTCTACGTACTTATCGACGATGTTACTACCACAGGAGCGACACTTCTCGAAGGTATGAACGCTTTTAAAAAGGCAGGGGCACTCCACGTGATCGGTATAGCACTTGCACATGGATATAAAAACTGCGGAACCGGAGAGATTCGAACTCTCGGTCGAGTATAACCCCGACACCTCTTTAGCAAAGAGGCACATTAGACCACTCTGACACGGTTCCAGACTGTCCGCCCTACTCTACCATATTTTATCTCTCGAAAAAAGAAAAACACCCTGATTGCAAAGGGTGTTTTTTCGGTAAGTGTTACGAAGAGTAATTGTAGATTTTTGTAGCTATTTAGTTGTTTATGAGAGAACGTGCTGGTGGAGTGATGCCCGCTGCAGTAAGTACTGCTTTTGCTTCATCTCGTTTTCCCTGTTCCATAAGCGTATGCGCTTGTTCCCATGCGGTTTTCTGAACATCAGTAAGGTTTGGCGGTGTTCCGCGCCCTCCTTTTCCGTCACCATGAGGCCCTGTTTTGAAGCCTAGTGCAGACAGTATCTTTTCTGCACCTGCCATATCCCCTGACTGTCGTAGTTTCTCTGCTTCTACCATTTTTGCGAATACCACTTCAGTGATTTCTGGTGCATTAGCTGGCTTTTGTACCTGAGCTATTGCTGTCTTAAATGCAGCATAGTCATTGGCAAGCAGTGCAGCATGGACTGCTTGATGTTGTGCATCGTTACGCGGTCCTTTTCTAATAGTTGTTGTGCTATCGGAAGCAGCATACGCGCTCGTTGCAGCAAGGGCTGAAGCGATGCCGAGCATACCCAAGCCCATTGCAAGAGTGTTTCGTTTTTTCATAAATTAAAGAATATGTTTCATAAATCCAAGTTTGTAATCATATGCTGAATGATATCGCTTCAGCATATCAAGTACTACGGCTGTGGAACGAATTTTCTTTCACCAGCACGCGGACCTTGAGGACGAGCTGCCTGCACGATTTCCTTACAACGGCTTGAGAGTTGTTCAATGCGGTCTTGAAACGGGCGTCGCGGTTGTGGCGATAGTGTTGTATCACGAGGAGCATAATTAGGAGTAAATTCCCACGGCATCATCAGGCATGCAAAAAAAGTATGGTCTCCGGTAATTTCCCCCACAATACGAACAGACGTATCCTGTGCAAGCAACGAATCCTCAATAATACCACTTGCGTCGATTGCCCATTGCTCCCCGTTTGTATCGAGAAGTGTCACCATGTCACCATTGATAGAGAGTATTCCTGCAAGACGACCCTCTTCTGGAACCACCCACAACGTTTTTTGTGTACGCTCTGCACTAAAACGTATGAAACTATTGCGCTTTACCGTCATATCAAGCGCAACCAATGAAACACCAATCAAAAAACTCACACAAAAACTTCCAAGAAGAATAGCACTTGTTTTATATCGATACCCCTTTGCAGTGAAGCGAAGTGTTTTTACAATCACCATACCGAACACCACAAGTGAAACAATCCATATCAGAGGAATCACTGTGAGTAAAAAGGTAGCAAGAGACGGCCGCGTTATAGCACGGTACTCCCATCCAGCATGGAGCATGCTAAATAAAATACTTGCCATAGCAAACCCGCCGAGTACAGTCACCGCCGCCCCTGGTGTCCACAGCGCAGCATGTCGGGCAAGAAAATACCACTTACTTTTTGGAGTAACGTTTTCAGCAGAAATACGATCGAGCACAGCGTCTTTTATTGTAGTGTTAGTGTTGTTGTCCATAGTGTTTCTTTAATGCTTCCTGGAGCATTTTCTTTACGCGGTTGATCCGCACCGCGACGGTCCCTGGCGGTAGTGCCAAGATATCAGCGATTTCATCATAGCTTTTCTCTTCAAAAAAACGAAGTTCTACGATATCTTGATATTTTTCTGGAAGCGTCTGCACTGCCTCCTCTATTGCCTGGCGAAGCTCTGCTTTCTGTGCAGCTATATCAGCTCCGAGTTCTGATGCGAGTGTTTGCATAACCCCTTCATCACCCTCTAGAGAGAGGTGTGGTCGTCGTTTTTCTCTGCGATACCAATCAACCATTTCATTTCGTGCGATACGGTAGGCCCATGATGAGAAAGAAAGGTCTGGGTCAAAATCATTGATATTCTTATATATCTTTATGAAAATATTTTGCAAAATATCTTTTCGATCCTCAGAAGAAGCGTTTGATTTGCGTTGTATATAGCGGGAAAGCTTTGTTTCGTATCGTTCGATGATTTCGCCCAAAACACGCGTATCACTACGCAGCGCTTTTGCAAGCATCTCATCGGTTGTATACGGTGTTTCGTCCACTACTGTAGTATATACGCTGGAGAAGAGCGATTTCTTTCATTAAGAAATACCTAGCAAACATTCCATAGACAAAAACTGTCTATTTTGCTAAGGTTAGCGCAAACAAAACACTGAAAAATGAAACCGTACATTGGTATTACAGACTTCACTTCTAGTAAGGAAGTAGAAGCAATGCTTGCTGTTTTCGCAGAAGCGTTTCCTTCGAAAAAACACACATTGATGGTAGGAACTATGATGAGTTATAAAACGCTTCATGGACTACCCACAAAATGGGCTAAAGCTTTTCCCCACCACCACCAGTTTCGGGATATCTATAGGAGAAAAGATCCTCTGCTCCTGAACACACTTCATTATGCTGATTACGACGGACTCACACGCCCTGAGGATTTAGCAAGAGCAATCTTAATAGCTGGACACAGAGGCGCGGCAAGTAGTCCAACGATTGATGCATTGCAGTTGGACATGGTGTGGCCCGTAGAATGCATGATACGTTCTGCTGTTGCAATAGCAGAAGATCGTATTGAAGAAAGTACGAAAGAAGAAAACCCTCTGGAAGATATGAAGATAATCTTACAGGTAGGGAGTCGAGCGATGGAGCTGATGGAAGACGATCCTAAAAGAGTTGCAAAAAGGATCAGCGAGTACTGCGGTACCGTGCACTGTGTTTTATTTGACAGAAGTGGCGGCCTAGGGAAAGTGATGGAGCCTACGTTGTTGCAGTCTTACGTCAAGGAAACAAAAAAACGGTGTAAGGGCGTTTCAATTGCAGTGGCTGGGGGGCTTTGTTCTGAAACTTTGGAACTCATCAAACCACTCATCGAAGAATTCCCTGACATCTCCATCGATGCTCAGGGTAAACTGCGGAAAAGCGGAAGTGCTATTGACCCTATCGACTGGGACCTAGCAGAACAGTACCTTAGAAAAGCCGGAGAACTGTTTGAAAAAAAATAGGACAAATCATGTAAAAGCTTGCAACTATGCAAGTTTTTTTATTGCGGAGACAGCAGAGCTGCACTCTCGCAAACTATGGTCGTACAATGTACTCCCTGTTTTGCGGAGTACTCGGGTTAAGTACCCGTGGGTTCAACCCTTGTAAGGGTATTCTAGCATTTTTCTCGGGGTGCTAACTAGGTACTCGGGTCGCTATCCTCTTTTTACAAAATGCGACAGTCGGGCCCTCTTATCAGCAACTAAGTGAGTTGGGCAAAAAATGATAAATTGTGCAACTAAATAAAAAGATTTAAATAAAATATCCGACCAAGGAGAGATACAGACCTAAAATAACCATGAGACCGCCAGAGTATGGGAGAATCTTGGATTTAACCGTCCAATCTCCGCCTTGATCAACAAAGCCCGGTGCGACTGTCGTTGCAAACCCTTTAACGAGGGTCAGCCAGCCGAGCAGACTTACAAGGATCTGCGGAAGAGTATTCCAAACATTGTGAAAATGTATTTGAGCGATACCAACTGAAATCGCCATCATGCCGAAACAAAGAATAGCCAGCGTTTCTTTCTCCAATTCATGATACATCCTCATGTAGTATTTACGGCTGAAAAAAATTCCCAAACCAACCGCCAGCAAGGCGGGCCCCCAAAGTGATGCGAGAAATACTGTTGTTTCCATAATTTTTAAGGTTAATTTTTAATATTCAAAACTCTGCTCTTATTATTTTACACTAGCTGTTCGCCAAAAACTCAATCACAACAAACACGACCCAAAATAGAAACAGCAGGAATCCCTCTCGTCTTGTGAATGTGCGTCCTGATTTCATAAATCGGAATAATATGAAGGAAGCCGCTACCATGAATGCGCCGGTTATGTAAACTATCTTTTGCGGAAATGCGAACGGATTCACCAACGCAAGAATACCGACAACGATCGTGGCATCTGAAAGAACTGTTCCGAGTAAGTCACCGATCGCCAGCGAGTCGTCTCTTTTCTTGATCGACCGCAAAGAAAAGAATAACTCTGGCATTGTTGTACCGAGTCCCACAATAAGCATGCCCACAAGAATCGGACTGACTCCCAAACTGTTTGCAACGGACGTGGCTGATGTAACGGTAAAGTGAGCACCGACCAAAAGTATCGCCATGCTCACAAGCAACATCACAATGCTTTTATACCGGCCGTTGCCGGTGACCACCGGTACTGTGCCGTCTGCCCCATCTCTCAAAGCGAGATAGTAAAAGATCGCACCGGCGAGGATCAGAGCCACACCCTCTATGCGAGAGAAGTATCCATCGAGACCGAGTATGAGCGGAAACAATAAAATGAACGGATAGATGACATGGTTCTTTAGAATCTTGCTCTCAACCTTGAGACTTCTTCCTGCGTAGAAAACAAGGATTGCGAAAATGAGAGCAAGATCGGCAATGTTTGATCCAAAGAGCATTCCTAAACCGAAAGACGGTATGCCTTTTATGGCCGCATTGATGGCGATGAACGTCTCCGGAAGTATTGAAATGACGGCAACGATGATGAAGCCGACGGTGTATTTGGAAAGACGAAAACTCTCTGCCAGTCTACCGGCGTAATTCGTGGCCATTGTTGAACCCTTGATGACCATGTAGAGAGCGACTATGAAAATGAAAGCGTTGTTAAACATAACTATTTTTTGTCCTTATACTTATCTCCCGCCCCCCACTGCCAATGTGGCTTCTCTCCATATTTGCGACAGACACGAATCAAAATCATTGTTAGCAAAGCGGTTGGAATGATAAATGTGAAAAATATTTCTCGAGGGGGAGAATTTTCATCAAGCGTCAAAGCAAAAAGAACGACGGCCACAAAGTAGAGAAGCGCCACGAGCCAGCCTTTCTTTGTAGCCGGGTCCCAGCCCCACCCATAGAGCTTCCTTTTGAACCAGTAGCCCTCTGGGTTGTCTTTTAGATATCGTATGTATTCTTGAATGATGTTCATATATTTATTTTACCGGAATTAATTTGTCTGCTTCTAAAGAACCATTTGTCTATATCCTTTCCGTTACTATATGCCTTTAGGGAAATATGATCGACAAAGTTTCTGAGTTGCGACAGTATGTTTTGTGACAGAAGCCCTCTCTCGGAAGTATCAAATCTGTCGATATTCGCAGATATGACCTTGTCTATATTTAGAATCTCGGTATCGACCTTGTTCATATTTACATTTTAACATTTTCTGGTCTTCTTCTTAAGAAACCAAAAACCACGATTCATGTCGTGGTTTTTGGGCTATTCGGGTCGCACTGCCTTCATAGGCATGTGAGTTGACTCCGATACTTTATTTTCTTGGCGG
>CAZNZN010000009.1:0-19366 GCA_964577515.1 uncultured Candidatus Saccharibacteria bacterium
GCATGCTCAGAAAGTGCTTTTTCAGCTGAGAAGAGCATCATATCTGCAGTGTTCTTAACATCAACAAGTTCTTTCTTTTTCGCGTCTTCTTCTGCGTGAAGTTCTGCATCTTTTTTCATTTTCTCAATATCATCCGCTGAGAGTCCTGATGATGCTTCGATACGGATTGATTGTTCTTTTCCTGTTGCCTTGTCTTTTGCTTTAACAGAAAGAATACCGTTTGCATCAACGTCAAAGGTTACTTCAACTTGCGGGATACCGCGTGGTGCAGGAGCAATACCATCGAGAATAAATCGGCCAAGTGACTTATTGTCAGCTGCCATAGGGCGCTCTCCTTGTGTGATATGGATTTCTACAGAGGTTTGATTATCTGCCGCTGTTGAAAATACCTGACTCTTTGATGAAGGGATTGTGGTATTTCGTTCGATGAGCTTTGTTGAAACTCCACCCATGGTTTCAATACCAAGTGATAGTGGAATCACATCGAGAAGAAGCACGTCGCGAACATCTCCTTGGAGCACCCCTCCTTGCACTGCTGCACCAAGTGCTACAACCTCATCAGGGTTGATCGATCGGTTGGGTTCTTTGCCGAAATATTTCTGGACTTCTTCAACAATCTTTGGCATACGAGTCTGTCCTCCGACCATGATGATCTGGTTGATCTCATCTTTTTTAAAAGGAGAAGCTTCAACAGCACGTTTTGTGATTTCGATAGAGCGAGCAATAAATTCGTCAGCAAGCTCTTCGAGTTTTGCTCGTGTCATTTTTATAAGAAGATGTTGGGGTCCTGCATCAGTACTGGTGATAAACGGGATATTGATCTCGGTCTCTGTTGTTGTAGAAAGTTCTATCTTAGCTTTCTCTGCTGCTTCATCAAGACGTTGGAGTGCAAGAGGATCTTTTGAAATATCGATACCTGACTCTTTTTTAAATGTATCTGCAAGCCAGTTGATGATTTTTAAATCGATATCACGTCCTCCCATGAGTGAGTCCCCGTCTGTAGACTTCACCTCAATAACATCTTCAGTAACCTCAAGCACTGATACATCAAATGTTCCGCCCCCAAAGTCGTAGACGACAATCTTTTCGTTTTTACGAGTATTAAACCCATATGCGAGAGCAGCTGCTGTCGGTTCGTTGATGATACGCTTTACCTCAAGTCCCGCGATTGCTCCAGCATCTTTTGTTGCTTTACGTTGTGCATCGTTGAAATATGCAGGAACAGTAATGATAGCTTCGGTGATTTTTTCCCCAAGTTTTGCCTCTACGTCCGCTTTGATCTTTTGTAGGATCATTGCGCTGATTTCTTCAGGACGGTAGTCTTTGTCACCAAGATGGACAAGTGCACCACCATCAGCCCCCTTTTTGACTTCAAATGGAGAGGTTTTGATCACTTTCTCCATACCGTGATCATCGTACTTATGCCCCATGAAGCGCTTGATACCGTAGATAGTGTTTTTTGGATTGGTTACCGCTTGGCGCTTTGCAAGAAGCCCGGCAAGACGATCACCTCCTTTTCCAATAGCAACGATAGATGGAGTAGTGCGCCCACCTTCGATGTTTTCAATAATTTTTGGCTGGCCACCTTCGATGATGGCTACCGCTGAGTTTGTGGTTCCAAGGTCAATTCCAATGATTTTTGACATACAATATAAAAATAAAACGGGTTAATAATCAATAATCTCAGTATTTCTACAGTAATTTCTCGGTCATGAAATACTTGTACAAAATCTAGTATAGTGGTACCCTTTTTGTATGTCAAGCAAGGGTGATTATAGTAAGAAAATAGTAAAAATATTGGCTCAAAAACCCGCTATTTCAATGCAGGACCTTGTGGGTAGTCTCTACGACGATTCGGGAGATAAAAAGCCGTTATACGCGATTTCTCGCTCTATAAGAGGGCTTCAGGAGGCAGGATTAGTAGAGGAAGCTTTTTCTGGGCAAAACCGCTATGCTCGACTTACTCGAGAAGGGAAAAAGAAAGCCCACAGCATTTCGCTAGAACAAGACACTGCGTTAGCAAGTACTACTTGGGACGGTAAATGGCGAATAGTCCTCCTTGATCTTCCTGAAAACAGAAAGGACGAACGTGACGCGCTCCGTTACCTCCTTAAAAAGGCAGGATTTGTGTGTCTCAAAAATAGTGTATGGATCTCTCCGTTCCCCTACGAACACCTCTTTGCAAATATCAAAAAAGATTTTGAGCTCGCTACGGAACTTATGATATTTGTTACCGATAAAATAGATGCAGAAACTGAGAAAGAGCTTTTTACTACTTTTTCACAATAAAAACCGTAACTCGTGCTGGTCTGAGAATAGATTCCCCGAGAAGGAATCCTTTTTGAATAACCTTTGCAATAGTGTGGTCTTTTGAAGGATCATCTGTAGACTCTTCTGATACGGCCTCATATCGCGCTGGGTCAAACGACTCCCCCACGTCACCAAAGAGTGTGAGCTTGTGTACCTCGAGTGCGCTCATGAGCTGGTTGTAAATATACTCCACACCAGTGCGCCATGCAGGATCGACTTTTTCCCAAGCCTCCTTGTTACTCATCGCCATGAGGAAACTATCAACTACTGGGACAAGGTCAGCAACAAATGACTCTGCGAACATATCCTTGAAGCGCTTTTTGTCTTCTTCAGTGATCTTTTGGAGGTTCGCATAGTCGGCACGAGCGCGTTGCCATCCATCGAGATACTCAGTCTTTTCCTTCTCAAGCTCTTTGATACGCTCTTGAAGTTTCTTTATTTTTGCTCCACCAGAAAGTGCTTCACCCTCTTCGGTAGACGCTTCGAAGACAACATCTTCTTCTGTGTGTTCATCGTGTTTCTTCATCATGTTCGTTATTATACTGAAAAATTAAAAACAAAAAAGCCCCTAGAAGGAGCTCTTTTGTTTTTAGTTAAAAAGAGGTGGGGTGTCTAAGGGTTTTAAAACAAGCTCTTTATGTATTTTTTCACAAGCTGCTTCCGCATCTTCTTCTGCTACAGGGGTCTTGAGTTTTTCTAAAAAATCCTGCTTTCGTTCCTTGAAAACCTCAAAAAGCTTCTCAAGGTTTTCCAACTGAAGACGATCTTTATTTTTCTCAACATAGTCTCTAAGATATTCAAGATGATCATTTTCGTTTACTGCACCACTGGAAAATGCTCTAAACTCAAACCCTGTATCAATCATCATACTTACTCCTCCAAATTCTTTTACTGCTTTGTATAGCGCAGGGTTTGTTTCTAATGCATTTTTTGACTCTTCTTTTAGGGCTTCAAATTCGTTTTTTATCTCACTTACTATTTTTTGAACCCTCTCAAAGTCGGTATGTTGTATTTCCATTGTATGTTCCATTTTCAAAGTATACTATTTATTTTTTTAAAGCAAAAAACACCCTTTTTCGAGGATGCTGGTTGCTTTTATCGTTTTGACCACTGTGGTGATTTTCGAGCTTTTTTGAGACCGAATTTTCGGCGTTCTTTTGCACGAGGATCACGTTTCAAGAATCCTGCTTTTTTGAGATCTGATTTTTGTTCTTCGTCAAGCTTTACAAGTGTTCGAGCAATACCGTGTCGTACCGCTTCTGCTTGTGAGTTGATCCCACTTCCAGAAACTTTTACAGTTACGGTGTAGTGCTGCTTGCCTTCTCCGACAGCAAACGCATCAGTAACGATTTTTTGTAGTGCAAGTGTAGGAAAATATGTTGCAAGGTCTTTCCCGTTTATCTCATATGACTGTTTTGTGCTTGCAGTAAGACGCACACGAGCAGTAGCTGTTTTTCGGCGACCAATACTTTCTGTATATCCTTTTTTTACTGTTTTTTCCATATGATTATTATTCGGTTACGATCAAATGCTTCATAAGATCCTTTTTGAGTTTGTTGTCAGGAAGCATTCCTTTTACTGCAATACTAATAGCTTCTTTAAACCCCTTTCTTGAAACAACATGTGCAAGCGTTTCTTCTTTTAAGCCACCTGGGTAGCCAGAGTACCGAGTATAAATTTTCTCGAGCATTTTATTTGGTGCCACTTTCATCTTACTTGCATTTGCTACTGTTACGGTAATACCAGGAGTACTGTTGCGTACAAAAGCGGTAGTGTTTTTCCCCATCAAAAGTACCGCAGCTTCGCTTGCGACTCGTCCGAGTGATTTATTTGTTGCGTCTACTGTGTGTGTCATATGTGTTGTATTATACGAGTTCAATTACTGCCATCTTACTTGCGTCGCCTTTTCGCTGTACAAGCTTTGTGATACGAGTATACCCTCCTGCTCGTTCGGTGTATCGTGGGGCAATATCAGCAATAAGTTTTTCTACGACATCGGTATTGTTATACAAAGAAGAAAGGAGAAGACGTCGGTTTGAAAGAGTAGGATTTTTTGCTTTAGTTACCATTTTTTCAAAAGCAGGACGAAGCTCCTTCGCTTTTGCTTCGGTAGTCATGATACGGCCGTGCTCTATAAGTGATGCAGCAAGACCCTTCAAAAGAGCTGAACGCTGGTTCTTACTTCGGCCAAATTTTCTGTTTGCATCGTGGTGTCGCATAAAATCCTCAAAATTACCTTACTGTTGTATCAAATTAATCCTTTAATGACAAGTTAAACTGTGCAAGTGCTTCTTTTATCTCTGTAATTCCCTTGTCTCCAATCCCGTCAATCTCAAGAAGATCTTCTACTTTTTTTCGAGCAATCCCACCAACGGTACGAATATTTGCGGCAGAAAGTGCGTTGAGCGTGCGAGTAGAAAGTCCGATAGTGTCGATACGATTTTTAAGAACATCGGTGACATCAACATCCTCGTCACCTGTTTCTCCGGCTGTTTCTTCTGAAGCCTCTTTAGTAAAAGTTGTTGGAGAAGCTACTTTTGATTGTACTTCCGCAATAACTGAAGCTGCTTCTACAGAAACAACAGCAGCGAGTTGTTCAATCATAATATGTACAGACTCTTCAAGTGCCTGACGTGGAGAAATCGTACCGTCAGTTTCGATAGTCATACGAAGGCGGTTAAAGTTTGTCTTATCTCCAACACGCATTTCTTCAACATCGTAACTTACGCGACGAATAGGAGAGAAAATTGCGTCAAGGAAAATTGTACCAATCTCAGCTTTTTGTTTGTGGTGTTGATCTCGAGGGATAAAACCGAGCCCTTTTTCGATAGTAAGCTCAACGGTCAATGTTGTTTTCCCAGTTACTTCACAGATGTATTGATCAGTGTTTACTACTGATACAGCACCTTTTGCACTAATATCTGCAGCAGTAACTACTTTCGGTCCTTTTACAGAAAGTGTCACTTTTTGCGCCTCATCCCCAACAAGATTGAAACGTACATTTTTGAGGTTTAAAAGAATAGTAATAACGTCTTCTTTTACGCCTTCCATAGTAGCGAATTCGTGGCTTACTCCATCAATTTTTACTGCAGTAACCGCAGCACCGTGAAGTGATGAGAGAATAATGCGACGAAGAGAGTTTCCGAGGGTATATCCATATCCTGGGACAAGACCGTCAATTTCGTAGACGCCTTTAGCTCCTTCTTCGAGTACTGCTTTTGGTTTTGATGGGAGAATGATTGAATGTTGGCTCATGGTGATAAATAATACAACTTTTTTGTAATTTGCGCAATATTGTGTTCTATTAACGACTATAGAACTCAAGCACAGTGTCGAGCTTTAGGAACTGCTCATCATTTTTTGGCTTCGCTGCCACTTCTCCTTGGAGTTGTTCAGGAGTAAGTTTGAGCCAGTTTGGCCAAGTGTACCCTTTCATTTTCTTTGCAAAATCAGCAAAAAGTGCTGACCCACGACTTCCTTCGCGAACAGCAATGATGTCGCCAATATGGACTTGCTGTGAAGGAATAGTTGACTTCACTCCATTGACGGTAAAGTGCCCGTGAGAGACCATTTGTCGTGCAAGGCGACGAGTAGTTGCAAATCCTAGTCTGTAGACAACGTTATCGAGGCGGTTTTCGAGAAGTTCGTTGAGTTTGTCAGTAACTGACATCCCCTTTGTTTGAGATGCTGCTTTTACGTAGTTTTGAAGCTGTCGTTCACTGATGCCATATGAAAAACGAACTTTTTGTTTTTCAATAAGTTGTAGCCCATATCCAGAGAGTGCTTTTGGACGTCCTCCTTTTGCATTCTTCCCTTTCCCTTCGGCTTGAGAGAACTTTTGTGTTTGACATTTTTCAAACACTCCTGCTCCAAGTCGACGACACATTTTGTATTTTTTAGCTGTTTTCATATGACTATACTCTTCGTGGTTTCTTAGCTTTTGGACCGTTATGTGGAACAGGTGTTTGGTCTGTTACAGAAAGAAGGTCGATTCCAGGAGCGATAAATGCTCGTACAAGCGGTTCTCGACCTGATCCTACTCCTTTAATAAGTGCGTGCGCTTCTTTGATACCCATAGTAGTTGCTTTCTCTGCAAGTACCTCCCCTACTTTTGAAGCAGCGAATGGTGTACCTTTTTTTGCCCCCTTAAATCCAAGTGAGCCACTTGAAGACCAAAAGAGAACGTTCCCTTTTGTATCAGAAACAACTGCTTTTGTATTGTTGAAGGTTGCTTCAATAGCAAGAATACAGGTAGTAATCTTCTTTTTTGTAGAACGTGCGACGCCACGACCACGTGCTTGCGTATCTACCAATTGTCCTTCTTGTGTTGCGATTCTTTTCTTTCCCATATGATTAACTATGTTTTACTCTCCTTACGACGACCTGATGCCATGGTGTTTCGAACGTTTCCTCGAACAGTTCGAGAGTTTGTTTTTGAACGTTGTCCTCGTACAGGAAGGCGGCGCATATGGCGAACTCCTCGGTACGCTTTGATGTCTTTAAGACGTTTTATGTTTGCTGAAATCTCTCGTTTGAGGTTTCCTTCGATAGTCATCTCTTCGATGAGTTTTCGAATAGCGTTTTCTTGTTCAATAGTAAGATCTTTTGCTTTTGTGCTAGGGTCTACTTTTGTTGTTTTGAGCACCTTGTTTGCGGTAGCAGCACCAACACCATAGAGCGTGGTGAGCCCGATATCAAGACGTTTATCGTTTGGGATAGTAATACCTAAAATACGCATGTGAATTATTGTTTTTGCTTATGTTTTGGGTTGTCACAAATAACCAACAGATGGCGGTTTCGCTTCACCATTTTGCATTTGTCACACATTTTTTTTACTGTTGATTTGATTTTCATAAAAATAAAAAAGCTGCACTGTATACTTCAGCGGGGCTATTATACACCATCTACATCCTTCTGACAATACGGCCTTTTCCACCGTATGGATCAAGGAGCACTTCTACCGTGTCTCCGACAAGGACTTTGATGCGGTTAAGCCTCATTTTTCCAGCGAGGTATGCAATAAGGAGTTCTCCTGTTTCAAGCTCAACGCGAAACATAGCGTTTGGAAGTGCTTCTTGGACAATGCCTTTTGCGGTTTTCTGGTCTGTCATGAGTTACAAAGGCAATAGTACTAAAAATAGTGCTATAAGTCAACTATTTACTCGAAATCAACGAAAATCCTCTTCTCTACTTTTGGGAAAAAAGGTGACCAGAACGGGTACAGTGAAAAACGAGCGTTTTGTATTTCAGCAAAACTAGCCATTCGAGCAGCAAAATCACGCCGTCTTGCTCCTATAAGCGCTGTGCGTACAGTTTCAGGGGCTATTTGAGCAATCATTTTTCCTTCCCCTGTTATCTTTATACTGATAGTCTCTGGAATCTTGTCAGGAGCTGTCGGGATAGCGCTTTCAGGAACAACTGAAAGCGTTTCAATGTCGGGGATCACAACACTTGTATAAGGATTATCTTTTAAGACCTCTTTTGCGATAGACTGCTCCAAAAGTTTGCGAGAAATAAGGTATGAAGTCATAGACCCACTAATTTTTGCAGAAAAACGGACACCTTCCCCAGTAAGCCCTAAAGAGTCCGTATTTATACTAATAAATTGTAAGTCAGGGTAAGTAACAAGCGTATTCGGTATTTGTGCTCGAGTTTCTCTTCGTAAACGTTCTGAGAGTTGCGTTTTAAGCGATTCTATAAGTTGTGGGCGTTCTGCGTCGGATACGGTGTGCATCATTCCAGATTCTCCACCAGTAAAAGCGCCCACTGAGCGAGCATATAACTGTTGCTTTTTTGCCCCAGAGAATCCATTTATAGTAAGAGATGTCCCTTGTGAGTTATAACTTGCTCCGGCATCTGTAGCTATAACCGATACAGATGCGCTTGTTCCCGGGGTCTTTTTCTTTGTTTTTTTATCAATAGTGTACCCAGGAACTATTGCAGTTGCCTGAGTGATGTACGTCTTACCATTTGTAGCAGTAAGTCGCGTTGACATCTTTATGGTTTGAGGGCTTGCACTGTATTCGTTGAAGAAAACAACAGCGCCTTTAGCTTTCCCTGTTACCTGCTTGAGTTCTGATCCGAAAATCTCACGATGAATCTCTGAATCAACTTTCATTGTTTGAAAGGAAAGTCTTGTTTGATCAGTCTCTGTTTCGTGCGTTACTTCTACTATTGTGTTATCTAACGTAAAAGGGATGACACGTTCTTCTACAATAACTTTTGCTCGGGTAAACTGCATGCCTCCGATGTAGAGCAATGCGAGAAATATTCCTAAAAGGGAGAAGAAAATAATACGTTTTTTCTTCGGCTTCCTCTCTCTGTTATGTACCAGAGGATGGTCTACTGTACTATCATCCTCTATAGACGGCGCTTCTTTTTTTGGATACTCCTTTTGAATAACGTCGTAGAGCTTCATAGCAAAGATTGTACTATATCAACCGTGCAGTAAACAACGCTGCGAGGAGTACTGTTTCATCAATATGCTCATTATCAAGCCCCGCTATGTACTCCTTAAGAGTATCAGCGGTAATAAATGTTGTAGTTAGTGTCTGATTAGGGACAGCATGTAACAGTAAAGGGTCAGTATTTATTAGTTTTGAGAAAAATGTATCGAAACGATAATCCCCTACAACATATGATTGCTCTGGAAGTGCAAAACCATAATGACCACTTCCCAAGGTCTCTTCAAACGCTTTGACCCACGTGGTTCCGTACGCAGTAAGAGCATTTTGTATAGATTCTTTCTCTCCTAGACTTATTTTGCCAAGTCGATATGTCTCGAGAAGAGCTTCTGCCTCTAAGACACTAGAAACATTGTGATTTACAAGCGTTCTATAGAGTTCAAAAGTCCCCACAGGAAAAGAATGTTGATATAAAAAGATACCTTTTTTTACAAAAGCGACATCAGTAACCTCTTCTCCGATATCAACAATCATAAGTGATTCAGGTGCGCTGAGATAGTCTCGTGCGACAATATACGTAGCATAGGGACTTGTTGTAAAACCTATCGAGGTATGCGGGTACTGTCTCTGCAGTACCTCCTTAAAACGGTCGACAATACTTTTTGGAGCGATGGTTACAACAAAGAAAAGCTCAACACTTTCTACTTTTTTACCAAAAGGGTTTGCCGTGGAGTACCCGTTGAGTTTTATGTCTGCTATTTGTTTTTCGATAATAACACCTTCTTTTCCATACGTACCAAAGCGTTCCATATCATGCTCCACAATATAGGTAGTCTCTTTTTCTATCAGAGAATCTATAAGTTTTTGCGAACAGACAAATGGTGTTGCTCTTTTGTACGTGATGACCCGTGTCTGAGAAATAAACCAAGGTGATGCAAGAAGTATCTGTATATATGCAGGAGAATGATGGTCTATTTTTCGTAACGTAGTTGCTACTTTATCAAGTTCTTGTGCTGTCTGATCAACAAAGCGCTCAATGACGATATCTTCTTTGAGCTCTGCATGGTTTCGAGCATGCGCAAGTACTGATACTTTTGAGTGAAGTAGTGTATCTTTTTTTGGGATAAGTATATGTGCGCCAGCTACCGAGCTTGAGCTGATGTCAAAAACCGCGACAGGCATTTGAGAATGTTTTGCCATATACTTTTCAGTATAGCGTACTTGTAGGTGCTTTTACTAGAGAAGCGTTGCTTTTATCCGGCGAACCCCTGCTGCTGAAGCTTCTTCTTTTTGGATTTTAAACGTTCCGAGTACACCAGTATGTTCAACATGGGGACCTCCACAAAATTCTTTCGAAACAACTTCACCATTATTGTTTTCTATAAAGTATACAGAGACTATTTCGGGGTACTTTGTTCCAAATTCCATTTCAGCACCAATACGCTCTGCTTCTTCTCGAGGGAGTTCTCGTTTTATTACACTAAGATCTTGAGCGATCCATTCGTTAACCCGTGCTTCAACAGTAGTTTTTTCTTCATCAGTAAGTTTTCGATCAAGGTTGAAATCGATACGGAGGCGTTCTTCAGTAATGTTGGAACCTTTTTGATGGATAGTGGGGCCTACAATTTCTTGTAGTGCCTTAAGAAGAAGATGGTGAGCAGTATGAAGCTTTGTTGTTTGCTCGCTTGTGTTAGCAAGTCCTCCTTTGAACTTTTGTTCTGCACCAGCACGGGACGCCTCTTGGTGTGCTTTCATTTGAATATCAAAAGCCACTCTATCTATGGTGATACCACGTTCTCCTGCAAGCTCCATAGTGAGCTCTATCGGAAATCCATATGTTGTAGCAAGGGTAAATGCATCAGTACCTTTTTCAAATTCTTTAAGTCCTGCCTCGAGCGTCTTCCGAAACTTTTGTACTTCTGTTTTGAATACGACATCTTGGGGGTCTTTGTTCTCTCCAAGTTCTGGGTAGATCTCTTCGTATTTAAAAGCAAAATTACTTCGAAGAATGACAAGAATATCATCTGCAAGTCCAATATTGTGGGCTTGTACAACCGCACGACGAATAAGACGCCGGAGTATATATCCCTGGTCTTTATTTGAGGGAACTACCCCATCACCGATGAGCATTGTTGCAGTACGAATATGATCAGCAATGATACGAGCAGAGCGTTCGTTGTACTGCCCTTTTGTATTTATGTGGATGAACTCCATCTGCGCAGCAAACGCATCTGACTCGTATACGTTGTTTTTGTTTTGCATAAGCATTGCAACACGCTCGAGCCCGCTACCAGTATCAACATTTTTTTGTGAGAGCTTTCCAATCACTACCCCACCCTTCTTTTCGTATTCCATGAATACATCGTTCCATATTTCTACCACGTCACCTCTATCATCAGCCGCAACATATTCGCCATGCGTCATATCGCCAAGACCTTTTTCCGTAACATCGTAAAACATCTCTGTATCTGGACCACAAGGACCGTTGTCTCCAGGGCTCCACCAATTGTTTTTCTTTGGAAGAAAGTAAATGCGATGTTCAGGTATATAGCGTTTCCAAAGGTCTACTGCTTCTATATCACGAGGAGCATCTGCATCACCTTCAAAAACTGTCACGTAAAGACGTGTAGGATCAAGTCCAAGACCCTCTTCTTTTGAAGTCAGAAATTCATAGCTCCATTTGATAGCATCTTCTTTAAAATAGTCTCCTAGTGACCAGTTTCCAAGCATTTCAAAAAATGTAAGATGACGGGCATCTCCAACATCTTCGATATCTCCAGTGCGGACGCATTTTTGACAACTCGCCAGACGTGTACCAAGTGGGTGTGGTGTTCCCATAAGATACGGGACAAGCGGTTGCATCCCTGCGGTGTTAAAAAGGACTGAAGGATCATTTTTGGGAACAAGAGAGGCACTAGGAAGAACTGCGTGTCCTCGTTTTGCAAAAAAATCCAAAAATCGTGTGCGTATTTCAGCTGAAGTCATACGCACACTGTACCAGAAAAAACACTAGAAAAAAAGCACCATTTCGGTGCTTCAGGTTATTGCTGTGATTGCTGGTTAGTATTTTTTGCTACTCGTAATTTTTGGATTTGTTTCTCAATAAACCACAAAACGATAAAGGTAAAAAGTGTCAACAATGTAACAATAATAGCAATACTGTAAAGACCAAACCCTGTTGCCATACCAACGCCAGCTGCTACCCATAGTCCAGTAGCAGTCGTTACGCCACTTACTTGGTTGTCATGGTGAAAAATTGCTCCAACACCAAGAAATCCGGCCGCCGCGACTACCTGTGCTGCAACACGAAGTGGATCAAAGTTGCCTGTCGTAAACTGATTGGCAACAAGTTGAGAGATGATCACAAAAAGTGCTGACCCCATAGAAACAAGTGTATAGGTACGCATCCCAGCTGTTTTTCCAGCAACAAAGCGCTCTACGCCAAGCACCATTCCTAAAAGCATTGCAATAAAAAGACTTATAAAAAAGTTACTACTTAAAAAACTTGCACAGGCATTGATAAGTGTCATATGTGGTAAGTGTATACTATTTTTTACTCTATTGCATCGATAATCCCTCCCCCAATAAGTCGGCCCTCTTCAGAAAAGCAAACTAATGATTGGCCAAGTGCGATCGGTTCATGACTTGCAATAATCACGGTTTCGTTGTTTACCACTCTTGTGGGAACAGAAGCACCATGATAACGATAGTTGCTTGTCACTACTGTGCTTAGGCTATCGTTCCAAGAACTATCCCGAAGAATTATTTTTTGTTCCTCGTGTAGCTTCGTTGAGGTTTTTCTTTCGTTTCCAACAACAAGAGTGTTATTTTCAATATTTTTCCCAATCACATAGTAAGGTTTTTGGTTTGTTGTAGCTGCTTGTATAGAAAAACCATGTCGTTCACCTAGGGTGTAGAACCACACTCCTCTGTGACTACCAATAATTTCTCCTTTTTCGTTAACGACTGCTCCATTTTTTTGCTCAATGTAGTGTTCAAGAAATGCTTGCATATCAACATCACCGAGAAAACAAATTCCTTGGCTATCTTTCTTTTCTTCGGTAAACAACCCTACTTTTTTTGCAATAGATCGAACTTCTTTTTTTTCTAAATGTCCTATAGGGAAAAGTGTATGCGCAATATCTTCCTTAGTAAGCATCCACAAAAAATAGGATTGATCTTTTGTAGGATCGACTGCTCTCTGTATTGTGCCATTATTGATTTGCGCATAGTGACCAGTGGCAATATATGCAGCATCATGCTTTTTGGCATATTCCCACATCACACCGAACTTTATAATTCTATTACATAAAACATCGGGGTTTGGTGTACGACCAGCTCGATATTCGGCTATCATATAATCTGCAACTCCTTTTTTGTAGGCTTCTTCGGCGTCTAAAAAATGAAACGGGATATCTAAATGTGCGCAGACACGCATTGCATCTCTTTTCTCATTTACCCATGTACAAGGAAGCCATTCAGGACTCCATGTCTTTACAAAAATACCATGTACTTCATACCCTTCTTTTTTAAGAAGAAATGCAGCAACCGAAGAGTCGACACCCCCAGATATGCCGACAAATACTTTCTCTTTTTTAGTCATCAAGATGACTATAGCACAATTTTTCTAGACGTTCATGAGTTTTCGAAAAACTTCGTAGAGTGCGTACGTATCAGCAAAAGCGCTATGTGCTTTTTTGTTTTCAATCCCAAACTGGTCACAAAGAGCACGCAGAGAAAGTTTTCCTAAGTCGTCATTTTTGTGCAAAATACCAAAAGCGAGAGATAAGGTATCAATCTTTTGAAAGTGCATTTTGTGCTCTAGTCCAACATCTTTTAGTGCTTTTTCAATAAACGGGTAATCGAAGGTAATATTGTGTGCAAGAAAAATGGCTCCTTCTGTCTTTTTTATAAATTGTTGGAGCGCTGATTCAAGACTTATTGCAAAGAGCCAGTCAGCGTCGTTGTACCCATTGATTCGAAGAGCTTGCGGTTCAGCTGTTTCTATATGCTTTGGTTGTATTTTTACATCTAATGTGTCGACAACCTCGAGAGCTCCGTCTTTCATCCTTGCAATAACACATGCAAGTTCAATAATTTCGTGCTTATCTTTATCTATACCAGTAGTTTCAATATCAACAAAAGCGAGTGGTTGGTTTAATAGCATAACTGTTTTTACTTTAAATGTTTCTGTATGTTTGCAAGATGTTCCTTATAGGTGCGAGCGTAGTAGATAGTACCATTTTTGTCATGTAAATAGTAGAGATACGGAGACGTTTTTGGCGAAATTGCAGCTTTTATAGAAGATAAACCAGGGTTTCCTATTGGTCTAGGAGGAAGTCCTTTATATTTATACGTATTGAAAGGCGAATCTATTGCAAGATCGCTTCTCGTAAGTTCACTACTTTCCTTCCCAAGAAGATAGAGAAAAGGAGCGTCTACTTGTAGGGGTATACCTTTTTGGATACGGTTCCAAAGTATTCCAGCAATCATTTCTCTATCTTCGTCACCGTTTGCTTCTTTCTCGACAATCGATGCCATAACGACGATCTCCTCTAGGGTATACGGTGAACTCTCAATCGTCTTTTTAAGAGGAAGTACCTTTTCATCAAAAGTGGTACGAAGTGTTTCTCGAATAGTTTCTGGGGTTGCCCAAGGGAAAAAGATATATGTATCAGGAAAAAGATACCCCTCATCATTTTTGGAGATACTAAGGAATTGATTCTGATCAAAATCGTGGAGTGTCGCTCCTAACCGATCCGCAATTTGTTTATTAGTAAACCCTTCAGGTATTGTCACTCGTGAACGCTCAACACCAAAATCTCTTCCTGCGATACGAAGAGCTATCTCAACAACTGTAACAGGGCGTTCAAAAAAATACTCACCTCTACTAATCGTTCTCTCATTACCAATAGTCAGCATCAACATTTCGAATACTCGGCGAGATCGTATCACCCCAGCATCATAGAGCTCTCTTGAAAGTGAAAAGAGTGTTTGCCCTTTTTCGATAGATACTTGGTACGGTGTAGGAAACGTTTTTGGGGGGAGAATAAAATATCGAACAATGCTGATTGAGACAACAAGAGCAAAAATCCCCATGATGACATAGAGCAGTAGACGAAATGCTTTTTTTTGTTTTTGCGCTGATGGTTCCATGTAATATGACTAGATAGGGAGATTTGCAGGGGGCTCTGCTTTCTTTGCTTCAATACGAGTGACTGTTGGAGTTTCTGCCACACGTCCAGGAAGGTGGAAGATCGTTGCGAGCTCTTCAGTGTTTAAAATGAAAGGTTTTTTCCCCTCCTTCCCAGGGTAAGTAAAGTATGACTTCCAAGAAAAGAAATTAAAGCCGGGACTTCCAAAGAAGTACTTTCTTTTTTTATAAGACGAGAGCATTCCTGCTTTTTTATCAATAATTTTGTTTCCAAAAAGATCCTCCCAAGGGTATTTGATTCCTGTTGCACTATCAGGTTTAAACCCATTGAGATCAGGCGAATTGAATTGCTTGATAGAAGTCGTTAGTCCACCTATGTTATTTGCATTGAATTGTTCTTTTTTTGCAACATAGACAAGACGAATCCCTGTATCAAATCCTATCTTCCCTGCAGCTCTTTCTACAGCATCGATAACTGCAAGTTGTCCTCTTGTGTTTACTGAAGGGATTATCTTTCCTTCGGCGTCTTTTTCTTTAAGCTTCTCTTTAAGTTCTTTGATGATTTCTTTCGCTTTATCTCCCCACCCTTTGATTTCTATTTTTCCATCTTTATCTTTTATCGAAAATCGTTTAGTATCCGGTTTAATAAGTATTTGCATCCACATAGACTCTCCAATACCAATAGATCCGAAGAACTCGAGTAGTGGTGTTATGGGGTCTATTTTTTCTTCATCCTTTTGGGATTTATCGAGTCCATAGTCGACATAAGTTTTGATTGGATAAGGATCGTCTTTTGTTAAAACAAGATTGCACCCCCAAAGATTTATCGGACCATCTTTTGTAAAATCAGGGATTGCAGTAGTGTAGTCTTCGACTTCAAGAACCTCTGCTTGTGGGTATTGTGCGTAGATTTGAGATTCAACTATTTTTTTAAACTTTGAAGGCGTTCTGATGAAAAAACGAACTTTCCCTTCAGTAGAGACAATCTCTAGAGAAGAGTAGAGAGACAGCTCGCCTTTCCAGTATTTTGTTAGCCAATCGTCTCCTTGTCCGCCGGCGTGCAGAGCATTTAATACCAACTCCATAGCTAGTGGCGATTTAAACACATCTTGAGGAGGTCGAATCTCAATGAGTGTCCATTTCAAACTTTTTAGAAACACTGTTTGTATATACGTAAGCCAAACATTCCATGCAATGATTGCAAGAATAGGTATAGCAATAAAAACACCAAGTTCACTGAGCACTGATGGGAGTGTCACCGTATCCATATTGAAAACAGTATACCACTACTTTGATTTTTATTGGATAAATTTTATAGGAATACGCGCAGAAACAGCCTCTTTTGTTGATACCGTAGGAACAAGGATCACATACCCTGTGCCTTTCGCGTTTGTCGTAAAAGGAATAATCATATCAAAACTATCGACACCATTTACAGAGCTTGTAACAGGAACTGTGGTAAAAGCAGTTATTGGAACACCTGCACCGTTGACTACTTGTGCATAAAGAGCAGTACCATCAGTAGCGCTCCACTTACAACCAGAGACGTTCCCTGCAACACGTACTGCACCAGCAACTTTTTCAAGCGAAACAGGGCTCTGCACTGTTAAACCACACCGTTTATCTTTCTCAGAAAGAAGAGCGTTTTGATTTTGAGAAACACTACCATTTTGTATGGTATTTTTTGTTCCAATGTTAGTAAGAAGCGCAATGGCGAGAACGAGTACCAACACTATTTCGAGTGGCCCCCAATCTCCCATATGCTATTTTTTACTTTTTTGAGCTACTGTATAGCGACCATCAGAAAGTTTGGTGAAGTATTTTGCGTTTTGAAGATTAACTAAAATGGTATTTTTCTTGAGGAATCGTTCTTTAAGTACTCGATCAACAACATCTTCTTTGGTAAGAGGACCTTCTTTTTCTAAAATCTCTCGAATAACATCACGAACAACACCCTGTTTGTAGCCCCATTCTTGTAACGCATAATAACCACGTCCCACAAGCACAAACCGAGGGTCTTTGATAAGTTCGTTATGTGTAGTTGCTACGTGAGTCTTGCGACCAAAAGTATCGACAATTGCTTTCGCAACTTCACGGAAGTGCATAGGTGACCCGTGTTTCTTCATCATAAGATATGCGTAGTCTTTGATCCCACGAGTTTTTACATTTTGAGAGTTTGCAGGCCCCCATTCGCCAAGAGGATTTTTTGCAATGCGTTTTGAAATACCAAGCCATCGGCGAGCGATTTCTTCGTTTTTGTATTGTTCTGAAACATCCTTTAGTTCTTTTATAAAACGAGTAACGAGATCGTTTTCTGAAAGGAGGTCTTTGTCAGAAAGAGATTTATAGACAGTGTGGAGCGCGCTGTGCACAGCATCAGAGAGAGATTCATCGATAGTCCATCGCGCACTAAAATGATCGTCTTCTTTAAGTTTTTTGAATTCATCACCGAGAACGAGATAGAAATGGATGTGATTTTTTGTAGCAGGGTCTTTTGAGAGTGTTGAGAGAAATTCATCTTCATGGACAAGTGCTCCCATTGAAGAGATCAGTGATTTAATTTCGCCGAAAGTTTTGTGCTCACCTTTGAATGCTTCACTTTTTCGAATCGCATTGAGTGCAGCATTTTCTATTTGTCGTACACGTTCACGAGTGATCCCGTATTTCTTTCCGATAGCTTCCAAAGTTTTTGACTGTGCATCATCTCCAAGTCCGTATCGGTTCACAATCACATCGTGTGCACGCTCTTGAAGATTTCCGAGGAGGCGCTTTGTTACTTGTTTTGGTTTAAATGTAATTCCTGCCATAAATTAATTGCTTTTAATGAATATAAAATCACTGCAATAGACCTACTTTATCATGCTTACGAAAAAAGTCAACTCTCTCAGATATCTCAGAAAAACCTTTTAAAATAAGGTTTTTATATCTCCAACACTCAATATCACCATGAGTCCTATCAAAAACAAGAAACCTGCAGCATGGATGATCCCTACTACTTTTTTTGAAAACTTTTTTCGAGTGATTCTTTCTAGTAAAACAACAATAAGTCTTCCGCCATCAAGTGCTGGAAACGGTAAAATATTGAGCACTGCAAGGTTAACCGAAATAAGTGCGGTAAAAGCAAGAAGGTACGAAAACCCGATATCAGACGCGTGTCGCACTTCTTGTGCCAAACCAACAGGACCGATAAGTCCTCCTACTTTTTCATGAGAAAAAAGTGACGCAATCAATCCTCCAAGTGTTGTGAAAATATTTTTTGCAACAAAAAATGTTTGCTCAACGGCTCTAACAAAAGCGTTCCCCAACGTGAGCTTTTCGGTTGCGATAGGAGCGATACCTATCCCTGCACGGACGACACCATCCTGTTTTTTTGGTGTTATAGTGAGCGACTGTGTGGTGTCACCTCGCTTTACGACAACAGTAAAAGGTGTTTCTTCGCTATGAATAAGTGTTCTGATAGCTTCAGTGTCGATAGTAGTAAGTGTCTCCTTCCCTTTTGTAACAGAAAGAACGATGTCTCCCACACGCACCCCTGCTTCGTCAGTCGGACTTTTTGCTGCAACAGAAACTACTGTCGGTGTTCCCTGATCGCTAATGGCGGGCGTTCCAATAGTGTATGAGAGCGTAAAAAGGAGTATCGCAAGAATAATGTTACAAATAACACCAGCAACAAGGACTATTGATTGTGCGTACCAAGGTTTGGATTCAAATTGGCGAGTAATATCTTTTCCTTCTTCAGTTCCGTTCTCTCCAGCAATTTTTACAAAACCACCGAAAGGAAGTGCGTTTATTGAGTAGGTAGTCTCGCCCTTTTTCTTCGCCCAAAGACGTGGAGGAATACCAAACCCAAACTCTTCTACAAGCATGCCAAAGCGTTTTGCGGTCCAAAAGTGTCCCCACTCATGCGCAATAACAGTCACAAGAAGTACCGCAATAAAAATAATGATTGTCATACTGTAGTTAGTTGAAGATCTCTGATTCTTTTTTCTTGAAAAGCGCTTCGAGTGTGTCGTTCGCTGCGTCTACCAATTTTTGCACATCTTCTTTTGCTCGGACAAAGGTATCTTCTGGAAGTTTTTGTTCTTTAAGATCAGAGAGCATTGCTTCGCGTGCTTTACGAACAGTAATACGTCCGTCTTCGAGTTTTTCTTTCGCGATTTTTGCAAGTTTTTCACGAGTTTCTGTTGTAAGTGCAGGAATAATCACTCGAACACCTGCATCGTCGGGTGAAATAGAAAAACCAAGGTTTGCACTATGAAGCGCTCGTTCAATATCTCGTATCTGACTTTTATCCCAAGGAACCACACGAAGCGTTTTCGGATCTTCAATAGCAATCGAAGCGACATTTTTAAGTGGGCTCATCATCCCATATGCTTCCACAAGAATACCATCAAGAAGTACTGGGTTTGCTCGACCGGTATGGATCTGACTGTATTCTTTTGAAAGCCATTCTTCGGCTTTTTTTGCCTCTTGTTTAAATGCGTCTAAGCTGTACATG
>CAZNZN010000010.1:0-17057 GCA_964577515.1 uncultured Candidatus Saccharibacteria bacterium
TGAAGTCTGCAACTCGACTTCATGAAGCTGGAATCGCTAGTAATCGCAGGTCAGCCAAACTGCGGTGAATACGTTCTCGAGTCTTGTACTCACCGCCCGTCAATTCAAGGGAGCCGGTAGTACCCGAAGGCTCTCCATACGGAGGGACTACGGTAAGATCGGTGACAGGGAATAAGTCGTAACAAGGCACGGCTAGCGGAAGCTGGTCGTGGATTAACTCAAATTGAGATAGTCTTCTCCATTTTTGGAGGGATTGATACGGTTGATTGTCTGCAAAGACAGCGTTGTGGTAGGTGACCTAATACCTACTCCGTGCACAACGGTTAGCGTGCAAAAATCCATGATGTGTATTCTATAGAGCACACCATGGTAGAATGAGGCAATAGAAAGATGATTACTCATACTCGCGTTTCAAAAGCATTTTTTATACTTCTCGTAGGAGGAGCACTTGTTGGAGTGCTCCTTTTGCGTTTCTCACCATTTTCTACTGAGAAAAACGCTGGTGTTTTTGAGGGGACTATTACTATAGATGGAAAAGGGATCCCCGTGAGTATCGCTGATACCGAAACAGAGAGAGAACAGGGGCTTTCAGGGACTACAGCACTTCAAAAAGGTTCCGGAAAACTCTTTATTTTTGAACGTCCAGCAAAATATGGCTTTTGGATGAAGGATATGCAATACCCGCTTGATATTGTCTGGATCGATAGTGATTTTACCGTTGTTGATGTTATGGAGAACATCCTTCCAGAATCATATCCAAGTGTTCTGTACCCAAAACACGAGGCACTATTTGTGGTTGAGGTAAATGCATTTGAAGCAAAGAAGTTGGGTCTTATACCAGGAGCAGTACTTTCAATAACAAAAAAATAAGCACTAGTTTTTCTCTTCTGAAAACATCTTCTTTTATAATGCTCGTTTGCCACTTCCTCTTCACAAGCACAGTGTTTCATTTTTGAATGGTCTTTTTTTACGTTTTTTCTATGCGATGTGCGTTTGCTTTTGTACAATACATAGCACGAAGTAATAGATTAAAAGTTTAAGTAGTACAGACCAAAAGTTATGATGACCCCAATCACCCTTACAAAGGCCGATTTGCAAAAGATTAGAAGTGTTCGTAATCGTGAACTCGAAATTGTACCGTTTGACTTGAGCCGAATAAGTGATGCTGTTATGAAAGCTTTTGCACAAACCAATGAAGGGGGGCAAACAGAAGCTGATTGGGTAGCGAAAAAGGTCTATAAAGAGCTTTTGGGGCTTAAAAAAGAGAGTAAAGACAAGCAGTTTTTACCTACTGTTGAAAAAATCCAAGACATTGTAGAAACAGAGCTTATGGTGCTCGGTTTTACTGAAACTGCAAAGTCATATATTCTCTTTCGTCAGGAGCGTGCAAAACTCCGTGCTGCAGTGGGGACCATGTCAGTGCAAGATAAGAAGCACTTTGAGGATTCAAGTAAATATTTTGCCTCTTCATACGAAGAATTTATTTTTTATCGTACATATTCAAAATGGCAGGATGATCTCGGTCGTCGTGAGACATGGGTAGAGGCAATTGATCGGTTCATGGGGTACATGAAGCACCGTCTCGGAAAGAAACTCACTGAAAAAGAGTATGAAGAAGTACGCCAAGGAATACTGCTTCAGGAGGTCTGTCCTTCAATGCGGCTCCTTTGGTCTGCAGGAGATGCGTGTGAGAAATCAAACGTATGGGCATACAACTGCTCATACATCGCTCCAACTACCTGGCAAGACCTTGGCGAGATTATGTACATTCTTATGTGTGGAGCAGGGCTTGGCTTTTCCGTGGAAACAGAGACAGTACAACAGTTCCCACAAATCAAACGACAAACAGGAAAAAAACTTCCAACACATGTTGTCGCTGACAACAAAGAAGGGTGGGCAGATGCGTTTGTCCTTGCTTGTAAAACATGGGCATCTGGTATGGACATTGATTTTGATTATTCAAAGATTCGTCCAAATGGTGCTCGACTCAAAACTGCAGGTGGACGTGCTTCAGGGCCGCAACCATTGATTGATCTTATTAGTTTTACAAAAACAAAGATTCTTGCTCGCCAAGGGCGTCGTCTTTCAAATATTGACCTCCACGACATTATTTGTCAGATAGGGCTCATCGTTGTTGCTGGGGGGGTACGACGTAGTGCGCTTATCTCACTTTCTGATCTTGATGATGAACAAATGCGCAAGAGCAAACAAGGGCAGTTCTGGGTTGAGAATGGACAGCGCTCAATGGCAAACAACTCAGCAGTGTATCTTGAAAAACCAAGTACCGAAGTGTTTCTTGAGGAGTGGATGGATTTGATTAAGTCAGGAACAGGAGAGCGAGGAATCTTTAATCGTGGAGGGTTGATAAAACAACTTCCAAAGCGCCGTATCGAAAACTGGAAAGAAGCAGGAATTATTGATGAGAATGACCACATTGTGGATCTCCCAGGGTCAAACCCTTGTGGAGAGATTACGCTTCGGTCAAAGCAGTTTTGCAACCTCACTTCTATTGTAGTGCGCCCTCGTGATACGGTAGAAGATCTCAAAAGAAAAGTACGTCTTGCGACGATTCTTGGTACCTACCAAGCAACGCTCACTGACTTTGGGTATCTTTCAAAGGAATGGAAGCAGAACTGTGAAGAAGAAGCACTGCTTGGATGCTCAATCACTGGATACTATGACAACAAGATTGTTCGCAACGATAAAGTGCTTCGTGATCTAAAAGCAGAAGCTATCAAGGTCAACAAGCAGTATGCAAAGAAGCTTGGTATCAATGAGTCTACGTGTATTACCACTATTAAACCGCATGGAAACTCAGGGCAACTTTTGAACGTAGGATCAGGAATGCACCCATGGTTTGCAAAATACTACATTCGTCGTGTACGTATTGCGGTCAACGACCCTCTCTACCGACTGATGATGGATCAAGGTGTTCCGTCAAAACCGGAAGTAGGGTACTCAACTGCCAACTCTACGGTAGCAGTACTTGAGTTCCCAATGAAAGCACCAGAAGGTGCAATCACTAAAGATAAAGTTTCTGCGCTTGATCTTCTCGGCGAATGGAAGCGACTCAAAGAAAACTATATTGAGCACAACCCATCAGTGACAATTTATGTCGGCCCAGACGAATGGCTTAAAGTGGCAAGTTTTGTATATGAAAACTGGGATATTGTTGGGGGACTTTCATTCCTTCCTCGATCAGAGCACGTATACCAACTCGCTCCTTACGAAGAGATCTCTAAAGAAGAGTATGAAAAGCGAAAGAGTGAAATCAAACATATTGATTTCTCAAAGCTTCTCTACTATGAGCAAGACGACAACACCAGTGGTGCAAAAGAGTTTGCTTGTGTCTCAGGAGTTTGCTCTATCGATGATGTACTTGCTGAAGAAGCAAAGAAAGAACAAGCAACAAAAGTAACTGGCGACACAAAAGAATAAGTACACAAACACAAAATCCCTCGCTTATCGCGGGGGATTTTGATATGGTGTGCACCATAAGCCGAATTCTGTTTAAGATAGATATTTATCTAGGATGGTTGTTGCCAACCACCTCAAGCGGCACTCTTGATTGCTCAAGCACGGCCTTGCACACAAGTAAGGATTTAGCCGTTTCACTCCTTATGTTGCCATATGAACTCATCCATGAAGGATGCCTCCACATTTCTGTTCGGGCGTCTCTGCTCGCACCTCTCGGATTACCCGTGCGGGTGTTACCCGCTACTTGTACGAATTTGCATCGTTGTGTGTTCGGACTTTCCTCACTTCGTCTTGCGACGAAGCGCATCTATCTGGTGCACCAAAAAACTCTACCACACTTGACTTTTCCTGACAATTTGCTATACTCTTTTTGTGAGTTGATATTCCACAAGATTATTAATCACAACATGCCCAAAAGAAAGGACCCCTTCACGGGGGTCTTTTCTTTTGTGAAACTTTTTTGTATAGTAGTGGAGTCGTGGTCTTCGATCGGCGGCTGCGCTCACAAGGGCATGTTGGTGGAGTTAGCACCCGCCGTTCCAAGATCATGAAAACACTCTCTGAAAAAATCAGAGAGTGTTTTGTTTTTATAAAAATATTTTTTTCAAAAAGTAATTGATGAAAAAATTTTTTACGAAACAAAAATAAAAAAATAATTTTAAAAATTTTTTATAAAAATATTTTTTTCAAAAAGTTATCCACAGTTTTTGAAAAAAAATATTGCATGTGTGTGTTGCATGTACGATAATTATTGTATGTGGTGATAACGCGTTCACTAACAACAAAAAGTTGGTCGATCATCACAGTACATTAGAAAAAAATAATTTTCATTCTATGGCAGCAAAGAAAAAAGCAGCAAAGAAGAAAGTTGCAAAGAAAGCAGCAAAGAAAAAAGTTGCTAAGAAGGCAGCTAAGAAAAAGAAGAAATAATATTTCTCTCTTTTCTCTCTCTTTCCACTTACGAAAAGACCCGGTTTTCCGGGTCTTTTCGCGTCTGGAAAAGAAAGGGTTTTTGTGGTAAAATCACAGTCTTACGTATGGCATTTTCATTTTTACAAAACCTTTTTGATAAAGGACAAATCAATAAATATAAGAGCCGTGTTGCTCGGATAAACGCATTAGAATCAGAGGTAGCAGCACTTGCTGATGCTGATTTTCCAAAGGAGACAGCGAAGCTTAAGGAACGTCACATACAAGGGGAATCTCTTGATGTGTTGCTTCCGTATGCATTTGCACTTGTCCGAGAAGCAGCAAAGCGCACAAGTGGCAAACGGCACTACGATGTACAGCTTATTGGTGGAATGGTACTTCACGAAGGAAAAATCGCAGAGATGCGCACAGGAGAAGGGAAGACGATGGTTGCAACACTTCCGGTATATTTAAATGCACTTGCAGGCAAAGGAGTACACGTAGTTACTGTCAACGATTATCTTGCTCGTCGTGATGCAACATGGATGGGGCAAATCTATAACTTCCTCGGTCTCTCTGTTGGTGTGATCAACGATCAAGAGGCTTCGTTTCTCTATGACCCTACGCACAAAGAGCTTGATGCAGAACGTGACGAAGAAGGGTCATTCAAGGTAGTACGCGAATTCCTTCGCCCTGTTTCTCGCAAAGAAGCCTATGCTGCAGATATTACGTATGGAACCAACAGTCAGTATGGATTTGACTACCTTCGAGATAACTTAGTGCAGACTACTGACCAGATTGTTCAACGAGAACCATTTTTTGCTGTTGTTGATGAGGTAGACTCTATTTTGATTGATGAGTCACGTACCCCGCTTATCATCTCTCAACCCGTTGCTGATTCGGAGTCACTCTATAAGACAGTAAAAGATGTAGCTGGACAGCTTGTTTTAGGGACTGATTATACCGTTGATGAAAAACAGCGCGCTATTGGTCTTACTGATGAGGGGATTACTAAAGCAGAAAAACTTCTTGGTATTGACCAGATATATACTGAAAAAAGTGTCAAATACGTACACTATCTTGAGACCGCAATTCGCGCACAAGCACTCTACATAAAAGATCGAGATTATGTGATCAAAGACGGAGAGGTCATTATTGTTGACCCGTTTACTGGGCGGATGCAGCCAGGACGTCGCTGGAGTGAAGGGCTTCACCAAGCAGTAGAAGCAAAAGAGGGGGTAAAAATAGAACAAGAAACACGCTCTGTTGCATCTATTACGTATCAAAACTACTTTAAGTTTTATAAAAAGCTCTCTGGTATGACAGGAACGGCAAAAACCTCCGAAGAGGAATTCATGAAAGTATATGCTCTTTCTGTAGTGACAATCCCGACACATCGTCAGTCACAGCGTAAAGACAACAACGACCTCATATTTATGACTGAACAAGGGAAGTTTGAGGCAATCGCTCGAAAAGTAAAAGAGCTTCACGAGAAAGGACAACCAGTACTTATCGGGACAGTTTCTGTTGAAAAAAATGAGCTTCTCTCTGCATACTTGAAACGCGCAGGTATTCCGCACCAGGTATTGAATGCAAAAAACCATGAGTCAGAAGGGACGGTGACCGCACAAGCTGGAAAGAAAGGCTCTGTGGTCATTGCGACAAATATGGCAGGACGTGGTGTCGACATTATCCTTGGAGGAAACCCAAGCACACAAGAACAAGGTGATGAGGTTCGAGCACTTGGAGGGTTGTTCGTTATCGGAACTGAGCGCCATGAAGCTCGCCGCATTGATAACCAGCTTCGTGGGCGTGCCGGGCGTCAAGGAGATCCGGGAGAGACACAGTTCTACGTATCTCTTGAAGATGACCTCATGCGCATCTTCGGATCAGACCGTATTAAAGGCATGATGAAACGCCTTGGGATGCCTGAAGATCAGCCTATTACGCACAAGATGGTATCTAGTTCGCTTGAGTCAGCGCAGAAGAAAATCGAAGGATTTCATTTTGATGCTCGAAAATACACACTTGAGTATGATACTGTGCTCGCACATCAGCGCGCAGTCGTGTACGGACGTCGTCGCGCAATGGTAGAAGGGGATAGTGATCACGTGAAGCAAACGTTCTTTGCTCTTGGAGAAAAAGAGGTACTGGCTGCACTTGTTGACGAAAAGGCTCCGTCTCTTGGTCATGACGCTTTTTGGGATACTGTCCGGCGTATTGTTCTCTATACGACAGATACTCTCTGGGTAGAGCATATCGATACACTTGAGCACATGCGACAGTCTGTCGGGCTTCGTGCCTATGGGCAACGTGAGCCTCTAGTAGAGTACAAAAAAGAAGCAACAAGGCTCTTCCGTGAAATGGAAGCACGGCTAAAAGAGCAAGTAATAGCAATGGTTTCTGGTATTTCGGTACAAAAATAGCTGTTGTACCAAAACTCCTTGGTACTATTGCTTTATAAGACATATTTTTTGATATTTTGTCAAAGTCTGTGTCATAAAAAACCCTTATTTTATAAGGGTTTTTTATGTTTGACACATAGTTTTTTTATTGTATAACCATTGACAGTATAGACGAAATATGCTACTATATAAGTACTTCGTTAGCCTGTATTGGTATAACGAATTTTCGCTTTTAGAGGACATATAGTCGTCCAAAAACGAAAAAATACTGTCACGAAGTTCCTCCGGAGCTCAACCGGAACCTATGAGTTCAACACAAACAAAATCAATTCTTCGGTCTTTTATTGTTGTTCCAATGATTGCTTCAAGTCTGTCGCTCAACGCCTTTACGGCTTCAGTCGATCAGTTTGTCAGTCTTCAATCAGTGGATACACAGGTCTCAGCACAAGAACGTTTACTCCAAAAGGAAAGAGAGGAGAAAGCTGCTAAGATTGACGCTTACATGGCAAAACGCAATATGCCGCTTGCCGGTAAGGGGATGAAAATGGTACTCGAAGCAGAAAAGAACGACCTTGATTGGCGAATGATCCCAGCAATTGCGGTTCGCGAATCAACAGGTGGCCGTTTTGCATGTAAGAAGTTCCCAGAGAACGCGTGGGGATGGCATTCATGTAAAGCCGGATTGGGAGGGTCTACCGAAAGTGCTATTGAGCTTATCGCTCAACACCTTGGTGGAAACCACCCTAAGACTGCTCGATACTATAACAACAAAGACACCAATAAAGAAATTCTTCAAACCTACAACCCACCATCAGTCGTACCAACGTATGCTGATGAAGTGATTGCGGTGATGGAGAGTATCGAAGATACAACAATCTAATTTATAGATTATTTATAATGCAAAACCCCCTTTTAGTACTGGAAGGGGGTTTTGTTATACAAAAAAAGCAGCCGAAGCTGCTCTTGTCATTTTTTTCGAAAACATTGGGCTCTGTCTTTTGAAATGGTCGGATCATGCACATAGGTGCCTGGTTTTATAAATGAGGCGGAAGAGTCAACCACAATGATTGTCTCTTCTTTTCCTTCCGGGTTTTTTATTCGCGTTTCCCAAAAGGCTTCAGGATGATCTTTTTCTATGTCTCTTATAAAGACAGGAGGGCCTATGATTTCTGCTACCTCAATTTCTAAATGATGAACTTCGTTCATAACGGGATAGTTTGTTTGCAAAAAGTATATAACGTTTTGAGCTAAAGTCAATGACCTCTTTTATGAGAGTAGTTTTATGTTCTCTACAAGAAGTGATACTCGGTCATCTCTTTTTGTGGCACTACATTGGAGCACTACGACGCTTCCTTCGATGAGGAGGGAACCGATTTTTTTGAATGTTTCTGGAAATACAACAGCTTCAACTGCGCTAGTTTTGTCCTGTACCTGGACAAATGCCATTTTTGTATTTGATTTTGTAAGAAATATCTTTACTGTATCAATGTGCACAACAACAAGATGTTTTTGACTCTTTTGTTTCCAGGATTCTTTTTGTTCAGGAGGGGCATTTTTTATTAGTTTTGCAACAGTTGTTCCTGCTTTTTGAATCTGTGCCTCGTATTGATCAAGTGGGTGCCCCGAAATATAGAGCCCGAGAAGTTCTTTTTCCCATGTAAGTTTTTCTTTAAGCGTTGCAGGAGGGAGTTCTTTGAGGACCAGTACGCTTTGTGGTTGCACTGCAAGGAGGCTAAACAGTGACGTTTGATTTTCGTTTCCGGCACGGATTTCTTTGTTGAAACGAAGGAGTTCGTCAAGACTTCCTAGAAGCTGTCCTCGCTCACCAAAAGAATCCATTGCTCCACACATGATGAGTGCTTCGAGGGATTTTTTGTTGAGGTTGCGGTGTTGTATGCGTTCAAGGAAGTTTTCGATATTAGTGAATCGTCCGTGCGCTTTTCGTTCAGCAATGATTATTTTCCCGATCTCTTCTCCGAAGTTTTTAATGTTGTTAAGTCCAAATCGGATTTTGTTTGTAACAACACCTTCCTCAAGAACGACAGTAAATGCTGAAAACGATTCGTTGACATCAGGGGGAAGAATCGCAAAACCCATACGCTTTGCTTCTTCAATATATTCACTACAAGTTTCTATATCTCCAGATTCAGCGGTCATACATGCAGTCATGTATTCTGCAGGAAAGTTTGCCTTGAGGTATGCTGTTTTGTACGCCACCATTCCATAGCTTGCCGCATGAGCCTTGTTGAATCCGTATGCCTGGAATGGTTCGAAGAGTTTCCAGAGCATATCAGCAAACTCTTGGGTTTGTCCGTTTGCTACGATCCCTTTTTGTAGCTTCTCTTTTTGTGCTGCCATTTCTGCCGGGATTTTCTTTCCTACCGCTTTTCGAAACTTATCTGCTTCGAGCCAGTCATAACCCGCGAGTTCGATAGCGCTGAAGAGAAGATCGTCTTGATACACGATAAGCCCATAAGATGCTTGTAGGTACTTTTCCATACGAGGGTCAAGGTAGGTGACGAGTGCAGGATTGTTTTTTCGTTTGATATATTCAGGAATCACATCCATTGGTCCAGGACGGTAGAGTGCCACCATCGCCATCAAGTCTTCGACTTTTGTTGGTTTTAGCTCTTTAAGATATGCAGTCATCCCATCTCCAGCCATTTGGAATACGCCCACTGTTTCGCCACGGGAGAGCATTGCAAACACTTTTTGGTCATCAAGGGGGATGGCATCAATATCGATATCAATCCCGCGAATCTTTTTGATACGCTCTATTGCTCCTGAAATAAACTGTAAGTTTCGAATCCCGAGCATGTCAAACTTTGGAAGGTTCACAACACCATCGCGCCCGCCAGAGAACATGTCGTACTGGGTGATGATTTTATTTTCACCTTTCGGGTCGTACTGAATAGGAGTGTAGTCAGTGATGTCAGGGGTTGGTGCAATGATTACTCCGGCAGCGTGAATGGAGATATGGCGCACATTTCCCTCTATCTTTTTCGCCATATCGATGATTTCTCGTGTAGGCCGGTCATCTTCGTAGAGCTGTTTGAGTTCAGGTTCGATTTCGACTGCATGGTCTATAGTCATTGGAAACCCTTGGCTTCCCATAGGGATAAGCTTTGCGATTTTGTCCCCAGTTGCATAGGGATATCCAAGCGCTCGTGCTACGTCGCGCACTGAACCGCGAGCAGCCATTGTTCCAAAGGTACATATCTGTGCAACAGCACCGGTACCGTATTTTTGCTTTGCGTATCCAATGAGGTCATCACGACGATCGTCTGCAATATCAAGGTCGATATCAGGAATACCCGGACGAAGCGGGTTCAAAAAGCGCTCAAAGGGAAGTCCGTATTTGAGAGGGTCCACTGTGGTGATACCGGTGAGATAGGAGACAAGAGACCCCGCAGCAGATCCTCGAGTGTTTGTGTAGATACCCATATCACGGGCTGCTCTCACGAGATCTGCCTCAACAAGGAAGTAGGAAGAAAACCCTTTTTGTTTGATGACATCAAGTTCAAAATCGATACGCTGTTTAGCCTCTTCGGTTAGGGAATAGTTTTTTTCTGTAGCACCATTAAATACATTTTCTCGAAGTACTTCGTCATAGGTTGCCTCTTCTGGGATAGGGTAGTGAGGAAACTTCCACGGTCCAAGCTCTATTTCAAGCTCAATCATGTCAGCAACCTTGAGAGTGTTTTCTACTGCCCCAGGAATATGTGCAAACACTTCCTGTGCTTGTTCTGGGCTAATCAAGGAATAATTTCCTTCGAATTTAAAATTCTGATTGTTGGTATTTATGGCAAGTAGTGTGTTGTGTGCTTCTTTGTCATTTTCATGAAGATAATGTGAATCCCATGTTCCAACGATAGGGAGACCTACTTCTGTAGCAATATCGATGATGGTGGGGATAAGTGGTGCATACCAGCTTACCTCATCATGGGGCATGATTTCTACAAATACATGTTCTTTTCCAAAAAGTGAAATATACCGATGGAGGAGTGAGACGGCTTCTTCTCGGTTTCCATTTTTAAGGTAGTTGATGAACCTGCTTCCTGGACAACCTGAAAGGCAAATAAGCCCTTCCGCGTAGCGTTCGATAAGGTCGAGATCCATGCGAGGTTTATAGTAGTACCCTTCAATATGCGCGATACTGACGAGCTTCATAAGGTTCTTATAGCCAGCATTGTTCTTGGCAAGGAGGGTGAGGTGGTATCTTTTCGTATCAATCCCGGGTTCTTTGTCAGTGTGCGCACGTTCTGCAATATAGGCCTCAACACCGATGATAGGTTTTATCCCGGCGGCAAGACACTCTTTATAGAACTCTATCGCACCGTACATGACGCCGTGGTCCGTAAGCGCGAGTGCTGGCATCCCGAGCTCTTTTGCACGGGCTACGAGATCGGAGATTTTTGATAGACCGTCCAGGAGTGAGTAGTGACTGTGGGTGTGGAGATGGACAAAACTCATGGGGCTAGTATAGCAGTAGTAGGCACCCCAGACACGTCTTGACAGTAAGTTTAAAAAGAGTACGCTTACAAAAAAAGGGCTACAGTACCAAAAGGTGACCTTTCCTAGGGTCTTTAGTGCAATACGCTTCGTTAGTAGTTTGCTATATGCAAACGGGAACCAAAAAAAAAGAAGTTATTAAATGCACACTGTTGAGGAAAAAAGTTACTGCTGAAAAGTAGCACGCCCGCTCCGGATGTTAATTTTCTACCTTGTGCTGCCTCGCTAAAAAGGGTCTTGCTACTTGTTATAAAAAACAAATCACGCAGATCAAAAGTCGTAAAAAAAGAGGTGCAAAAAAAGAAAAAAAGTTAACCTCCAACAGTTCATTAACGCCGCTCATCCCTTAGGGGAAGAGCGGCTCTTTTGTTATAGTATAGCCATATGCGTTGGGTAGTAGGAATTGACGAAGTGGGCCGCGGTCCTATAGCCGGACCTGTTTCGGTATGTGTCTGTGCAGTCCCTGCTTCTTTGTATAGAGGGGCGCTTTGGAAAGGGCTTACTGATTCAAAAAAAATGACACAAAAAAATCGCGCAACTTGGTTTGCAAAGGCAAAAGATATGCAGAGAGAAGGGAAGATGCGTTTTGCTGTAGTGCATGCAAGTAACAACGTTATTGATACAAAAGGGATCACGAAGGCGATACAAACCTGTATTGATAGAGGGCTCAAAAAAATCGCACTCGATCCAAGCGAGGTAACAGTATTCCTTGATGGGGGACTTAAAGCATCACGAGATTATAAAAGACAAACAACCGTTATACGAGGAGATAGTAGTGAAAAAATCATCTCGTTTGCTTCGGTAGTTGCGAAAGAAACACGTGATGCATATATGCAGCGTTTGCACAAACAGCATCCTTTCTACGATTGGAAAAACAATAAAGGGTACGGTACCAAGGCGCACTACAGGGCGATTGCTGCATATGGCCTTACAACTTTTCATAGAAAGAGTTTTTTACAAAAGTAACAATAAGAGTGCGCCGGCAAGTATTCGGTAGTATCCAAACCATTTAAGGGGTTGTTTTGTGAGCAATTCCAAAAATATTTTTATAGTGCTTAACGCTACAATAAATGCAATCAGTGTTCCGAGTGCGAGTATCTGTAGTTGGGGAAATGATATCTCGGGTAAGGTTTGTAAGGATACAGCGCCTGCTCCAATGATTGTGGGGATACCAAGGAGAAAAGAAAAAGTCACAATATTTTTCCGAGGAATTTTAAGAAGAGTGCCCCCGATAAGCGTCGCACCTGCCCGAGAAACCCCAGGAATAAATGCAAGTATCTGTGTACATCCAATAATGAATGCCTCTCGATACGAAAGAGGTGAAGAGCTACCCACGTCGTTTGGTTGGATAAGTAGGAGGGCGATACCTCCTACAATGAGCGCAATAGCGATGACGAGAGTGCTACTAAATAATTTTTCAATAAAAGAGTGGATCGTTATTCCTACTACTGCTGTTGGTAAAAACCCTACGATAACTTTAAGGATAAGTGTTTTGTCAGCCCAGAGCATCTTCCAGAAGAAGACAACTGCAGCAAGAATTGCGCCTGTTTGTATTGCAACGGTAAACGTAGTAAAAAATGCACTTGTAGGTATGTGAAATAGTTTCCCAACGATGAGAATATGCGCTGTCGAAGAAACAGGGATAAACTCCGTTAATCCCTCAACAGTTCCTATAAGAATGGTAAGAAGTAATGTTAAGACTGCCATAGTAGTGAGTATGCTCCAATAATAGCAGCTGTTTCTGCACGAAGCACTGTTTCGCCCATAGAAACTGCAGGGGTAGCATATTTTTTGAACAATGCTTTTTCTTCTTCAGACCAACCTCCCTCTGGTCCTATGCAAAAAACAGTTGCTTCAGCAGTTTTTGTTGTTGTGGCTTCAGTATCAAAATAGAGTATGTTTTCAGTATTGTTTTTAAGAAAAAGTGAAAGTGCCACAGGGTCTTCTATTTGCACGATAGTCGAGTGACCGCTTTGTTCTGTTGCTTCAATACTTATTTTTTCGAGACGGTCTTTTCGCAGTGATTGTTTTACTGTCCGGTCAGTCAACAAGGGGACGATGCGCGCAACGCCAAGCTCGGTCAGTTTCTGTACAACAAACTCAAAAGTGTCCCTCTTGGTGATTGCGACTGCAGCAGTTATTTTTTTAGGAATAGGTATTTTAGGGAGTATCGTTGTACGTTCTACTACTACGTGCTTTTTATCGAGAGACACAACAGTAACGAGGCTGTCGTCACTGTTGTTAGTAAAGAGCCTACACACTTCACCTTTTTTAAACTTAAGCACATCTCTCATGAGGTGCACCAAAGAAGGCTCAGTAATCACTACGGTGCTATCCATAGACAGTTTGGGGATATAAAAACGGTGCTGTTTTTTCATAGCTAGTAGTATAGTTGATGATACCACGTGAGTGTGAAAACATGACATAGTGCATCGCTTGTCAAGGTAATAGCACAACAGACCTGTCGTCTTGTATACTGTACCTATTACAAGATAAGTATATGTATATGAAAAATTTTGTTACGACAATGACACTTGTAGCATTGCTTGGTGTTGCACCAGCATTTGCAGAATCAAACAACACCCTTGGAAGTTTTCAAGAGAAAAAAGATGATATAAAGGCGAAAATCGAGGACCGAAGAGGGGAAGATGGAAAACCTATTATTACACTTGATGCAACACAGATAGCCTGCATTAAGACAGCTATTACAAAGCGTGAAGATGCACTTATCGCAGGACACGATGTCTATGCTATTGCTGTAAAAAATGCATACACTACTCGAAAGACTGCATTGCTTGCTGCATGGGACAAGACTGATCGTCTTGAGCGTCGTGCTGCAGTAAAAGCAGCTGATAAAGCTTTTTCAGATGGAGTAAAAGCTGCTCGAAAAACATGGAACGAGACTCGTCGTGGTGCGTGGAAGACTTTTGAAACAGAACGAAAAGCGTGTCTCCCACAGACAGCATCAAGCGCCTCTGTTAGTAGTAGTGATACAGGAAGCTCAAAGTCAGACGCCTCTCTCTAGGCTACTATACTTTTCTCAAAACACCCCTTGTAAGGGGTGTTTTGTTATGACTCAAGATTTTCTTTGTCGATGAGTGTTTCGGTTTTGTGCCAACGTACAATGATATAGGTACCAATCCATGACCCTATCGCAAGTGGAATAACGTAGAGGAAGTTGTGGACATAGTTTAGTACGCCAACCGCCAGAAGAAAATGCATCACTCCGCTTGTCGTAGCAGCACGAAAAGCATGTCGTTTTGCTATCTGTATTGTGTAGTATGCATACAACCCATCGATAATAATATAGGTGAGCACTAGCAAAAGTGCAGTAACAACACTAAAATCTTGAAATGATATGGTGAGAGAATCCATGAGTCGTGATTCTACCACATGCAATTCTTCTGCACCATAGATAAAAAAAATGACAAGGTAATGCGCATATCCCCTAGTTCGTCATCACTAGTATCCCTATAGTGGGAAGTGAGTAATTATCATTTAACGTATATATTAAAACGACTTTTATGAAAAAAGCCTTTCTAGGATTGTTGCTCGGTCTCGGCCTTATTGCCGGAGCTGCAACAATCAACGCACAGACAGTGCCCTCAGTATCTGCAGGTGCGTCACAAGCTATTACATTACCAACAAACAGTGTCTCTCTTTCAGGAACAGCGACTAGTGCAAATGGCACTATTAGTACGTATGCCTGGACGAAAGTTTCTGGTGGAGCAGCAAACATCACTACTCCAGCAGCACAAAACACTACAGTAACGGATCTTGTACAAGGGGTATATGTATTTCGCCTTACGGCTACTGATACTACCAGTGCGTCAGCTAGTGCTGACGTGACAGTGACAGTAAATGCGGCACCATCACTTGCTCCAGTAGTTTCTGCAGGAGCTGCGCAAACTATTACACTTCCTACGAGTGCAGTATCTCTCACTGGAACAGCTACAGCATCTTCAGGGAGAACCATCGCATCACAAGTGTGGACGCAAACAAGCGGTCCTATTGCAGCGACAATTGTAACCCCTACCACACTTGCAACGCAGGTCACAGGGCTTACTACTGCAGGAACCTATGTCTTCACTCTAACTGCAACTGATAGTGCCGCTGCAACAGGAACAGCGACAGTTGCTATTACTGTCCAGACAACAAATCCTATGCCACCAGTACCAGCTCCTTCAAAAGCAAAAGCGCAACTTGAAATAAATCCAAATGGTAAGGTAAATCTTCAAGGAACAATTACCGCAAACAATGCAGGAGTACTTAGTGTGCAGATTTGGGGAATTACTTTCTCTATTAACACAACAGGTGCTCGCTTCTACGGTAGCGCAGTAAACAGTACTACTTTTGTAGTAGGGGATACAATTCGAGTAAACGGTGTTATGGACAGAAACGCTACAACACCAACCATTACTGCAAAAAATGTTCGTAACGTCACCGCAAATGCACGTATGGAACAAGAGCGAAAAGAGCGCGAGGACGATAAGAAAAACGATGATCGTGGCCGCGGAGAATCAGAAAAAGAAAATCGAGGACGATCGGAAAAGGAAGATCGAGGGCGTGATCGATAATTCTTAATCGCATAATAAAAACACCCGTTCAGGGTGTTTTTATTATTTTTGGGTTAAGTATCTTCCTGCGAGGCTAAGTGCAAAAGAAGGGAGGATGATGAAGACAGTTGCAAAGAGGAGGCGAATCAGTGTCTCAGTCAGTGGTGTGTCCGGAGTATCAGGTCCTCCTGCGGTGAGCACTATTGCTATCCCTATAAGTCCAAAAGCTATTGAGGCGCCAATAAACACTCGTGTTGCTATTTTTTGCATAGAGAGAGTATAACAAAATAAAAACTACCACCCCAGAGAGGGTGGTTTGTTGTTAGTACTTTTCGGGTCCATTTTCTTCCGGGCACGGTTCTGCGAGTTTGCCCCAGCCGCCAGTAGCGATGTCAGTGTGCCCACATTTTACGCAAATCTCGTCATATAACGAGGCCCCCATAGATATACGGGTTTTGTGAGTGGGGTGAAGTGTGTTCGCGGGCTTCTTTCCTGGTTGAACAGGGGTCGCTGATGTCGAAGGTGGAGGGGGAGTTTGATTGTTTCCCATTTCTTTTAATTTCTAAAATCCTACAACACTCCATTGACTTTGTAAAGGAGGTGGGATAGAGTGTGAACAAACAAAAAATAGTACCATGATGATATTTTCAACTTCGTCTGACGAGCTACCTAAATTTGTAGCACTGTTCCTCAAGCGTAAAGGTATTACGTATAAGTTTTCTTTTATTTTTTGTCCTCGTGCAAAAAAGGAAGACTTTGTATTGAAATATCCGAAAAAACAATTTCCTCCTGATGGATCTGTTGAAATTTTTCTCTGCGAGACTCCGCCTGGTCTTGTAGAAAAAGATCTTGACTCAGTTCATATTGCAACAGGAAAAGATTGGTCACCGCTTGAGCACTTCGTTTGTCATTACCCTGGTAAAGATCATGATGAAGCGCTTGGAATAGCTAAGTTTTGGGCAAGGTACAATCTTCGTTTCCTTGAAACAGGGGATACATCAACTGAAGCAAAAGATGTAATGAATTTTGAACTCGATGAGGAAATTCAGGTGATAGAGATTCGTTAAGGCATTTAAGCCATCCCATCAAACGGGTGGTTTTTTCATACACAAACATACACTCCCTCAAATACATTTCTGTATCAGGATTATTTCAATGTATCTTTTATGTATCTTGGTGATTAAGTGTATCTTGCTCC
>CAZNZN010000011.1:0-15765 GCA_964577515.1 uncultured Candidatus Saccharibacteria bacterium
GCGGTTTTTACTGCCTTTTCCTGTACGGTATACCGGGGACCAAACACCAACTATTGTCTGGTTTTGGGTTTCCTTGTGGTTTATCTTACCTATTCTCACCTATCTTTTTGCAAGATACCGACGGTGGGATGCTGCTATCGCTGGAATGATACTCCAGCATGCGAAAAAGAAAAAAGAACGGCTGGAACAAAAGTTGCTTGGATTACAGCAAGAACTGAAAGCGTCAAAGCTTTCGATCCGGAACGATTATTACAAACCGATTTCCGTTGATTTTACGAACACTCCGGATGCTCCGTTTGATTTTCTCCTGAAGCTTTCAGCTCCATTGGTGAAAGATCAACAGCAAAAACCCCTGCTTCCTATTGTGACTATCAATGGAGTGCAGGTAGCGGTGAAAGAATGTTCGGCTGATCCATCCTGTGTGCTCCTTTTTGCAAGGAAAGCAATTTGCTACGAAAAAAAGTTCCTGGATATTAAAATCGGTACCGAAGTGCTGATGGAACCCAATCCTTTCTGGGTTGATGTGTTCTGCCAGGAGCGCATTTTATGGCAATGTCAGGGACATGGTGCGGAGCGTAAGATTATCTTACCTCCGCACTACTTTCCTCAGGCGCGGAAGGGGTTGTATATCCCCTGCACTGTAAAAGTGCACAAGGAAGAATACGGCACTTACTTTGGGGTCCTGGATGAGCTTGGTAATGATATTCTTATCCAGCTTAACAAAGACTTCGGGGAAAAGGATACGGTAAACAAAAAAGTGTTTCTTCATTTTGATATCGGGATTTCCCGGTATTCAATATGGATGCCAGCTCCTTCTTTGTTGACCGTTAACGGAGAGCTTGTTGCATAAAACTTTTTCTGATGTTCTTTTAAAACCCTCGTCTGAGGGTTTTATTTTTTATATATCAATACCCCTGCTACACTATACCTATGCGTAAAAATGGTCGAACACTCTTTTTCATACTGTTGTTGGTAGGGCTTTGTGTATGGTTTTACAACAAAAAGAGCACTGCTCATGCTCCTGAGACGATACCTTCTGTTGCCACTGCTTCTCCAGAGACACCTGCACCTGCTATCCCGGACCCTCTCCCTGTCTCTACTCCTACGCTTGAGTACCAAGCACTAACACTTACTACCGATACTCCTGGAAAAGAAATCGTTACTGCTTTAGGGGGCTATGACAACCTTGCCGCGTTTCTTTCGTTGAACCGTGTTGATGATAAGCACCTACAAAAAGAAATGACTGTGGTGATTCCTAGTACTTTTGAAGACCCTTGGGCATTTACGGGGTTTCCGCGCTCTTTTCCTGCTCTCTCTACAATTCCTAAAATAATGCTCATTTCTCAGCGTACGCAAGAATTTGGTGCGTATGAGTACGGACAGCTTGTACGGTTTGGAGGGATTAGTACTGGGAAGAAGACAACACCAACAAAAAATGGTCTTTACCACACAAACTGGAAAGCAAAAGAAACAACAAGTACCGTCAATGATGAGTGGTTGCTAAAATGGAACTTCAATATTGATAATCTTGATGGTATCGGCATTCATGAGTATGAGCTTCCAGGGTATCCAGCAAGTCACTCTTGTATCAGACTTTCTGCTGCTGATGCAGAGTGGTTTTACAATTGGGCGGACCAATGGAAACTCTCTCGCGATGAGCAAACAGTACTTGCGCAGGGTACCCCTGTCGTTATTTTCGGTACATATGAGTTTGGAGTAAAAGCTCCATGGAAAAAACTTGCTGAAGATCCTACGATTCTCGCACTTACAGATGCTGAGATACAGACTATCACTACAGCTGTTGCTGATTAGTACTTTCGCACTACTCCTCGCACTACCCCAGTGATTTCGAGAGATTGTGTCGGATAAATGTTCTTGTATTTTTTATTTGCTGGTTCGAGATATATTTTCCCTGACTTTTCTTTCCGGAAGTATTTCATGGTATGTTCTCCGTCTACCATCGCAATCACAATATCTCCCTCTCGGGCATTTTGTGTCCGTTCGACTACCACCATGTCACCTGGTTCTATGTGCGCCTCTATCATGGAGTCCCCGTCTACTTCGAGAAGAAATGTTTCTGAACGCTTTTTTATAAGCATCGCATTGAGGTCTACGGTATCAGTAAGTGCGTCTACTGATGACGGCAAACCTGCTTTTACTAGTCCTCCCATAGGAACTTCGTTGAAGTATCCAGTAGGAATAAGTCTTCCGATATGATCTTGCGCAACGACACCAGAATTGAGGAGTTTTTGTACTAATCGATACACAGCATTTTTTGATTTAAACCCAAAAAGACGCATCATTTCCGAATAGCTCGGCATGCGTTTTTCTTGGTGGTAGAACTCGATCAGTTGTTGTGTTGTATCGTCAGGCATAAAGCTTAGGCAATCTTCATCATGAAGAACCGTTTGAGTATTCCTACTCGTTTCTGCGTAGCGCGATGATAATCACGAGTAGACATATACGCACTTAGTATATCGTGTTCTGTTGCTACACGTATATCCTGAAGGCGTGAGAGCTCTCTTTGAAGAAGGGATCGAAATTGCTGGCTTGGCATACTAGTAACTCGTCGCATGGCTAAAGAATCGGCCAAAGATACTCGTAGTCTTTTGCGTTCGGCGAAGCTTGCCAACAAGTTCTCGATGGTGCCGTGCCTCTACTACGTATGACTGACCTTTGAGTATCAAGAGATCAATCTTTTTGTTAAGTCGAGCAATCTCTTTCTCTAATACTTTTTGATATTGTGTTGCACTCATGTATCTCCTCTTTATTGCTGATCTTCTAATAGTTTTAGTATAGGTGAACAATCGTTCACATGCAAGAAAAAAGGTGTGGAAAACTCTAGAGCACTAAAAAACCCTTTAACTATTTCGTAGTTCTGTAATGAGATCTTCCAAATCTGCAGCTCTTTCTTTGATGTTTTGTCCTTTTAGAAGCCAGAAGGTTTTTTGGTGAAGGTCTTGGATAAATTCGTGATCGTGGGTCACCAGAAGAATAGTGCTAGTAGTTTTGTTGCACGCATCAAGTAGAATTTCCCATGTCACTTCGTCGAGATGGTTCGTTGGTTCGTCAAAGATGATAAAGTCTGGGTTAGCGCCAAAGACAAGTGCAAAACGTATTCGCATACGTTCTCCTCCGGAGAGATTTCTTGTCGCTACCTCCATTTTTTCTTTTGTAAATTTCATCATTCCGAGTATTGCACGAGCCCTTTGATCAGGAACACGAAGTTCTTCGCACACAATGTCAAATGCCGTTTTGTTCGGATCAAATTCTGCGTGCTGGTCAAAGTAAGCAGTTGTTAATCCCTCAGCCCAAGACACACTCCCCTCTTTGGGCGTTAAACCTCCCATCAAGCATTTGAGAAAGGTAGATTTTCCTGATCCATTTCTACCAAGGAGCACTATATGAGAACCTTTGCGTATATCTAGACTGATATTTTTTATAATGTACCCTTTTGATTCAGGATATCCAAAAGAAACTCCTTCTATTCCGCAGAGTAACTTGCCGTGGTGCAGTGATGATGTTGAATTTTGAAGAGTAACTTTTGTTTTCGTATCTTCTGGGCGAGATTGTTCTTTGTGTTTTGTACGAAGTTCATCGAGTTCTTTTTTTGCTTTAAGGTATGCAGAAACTTCTTTCCCTCGGAATGCTTTTGCTTCTAATATGCCAATAGAAGCCTGCATTTGTCGTATTCTTTTTGATTCACTATCGTAAGCTCTTTGCATTCCTTCAATACGAGAGAGTTTTGTATCGATATAATCTTGATACCCGCCATCTGAGATAAATGTTTTACCGCCGGCAACTTCTACCACCTTATCAGCAACACTGTCGATCATTGTCCGATCATGGGAAACAAAAATCACGCCTCCCCGGTATTCTTGTAGAAGCACCACCAGTTCTTTTCGACTCACAATATCAAGGTGATTTTCTGGTTCATCAAGAAGGAGAAAGTCAGGAGCAACAGCAATCCCACAACTAATAGCAAGGATTTTTTGTTGTCCACCAGAAAGCTCACTGCAGTATTTTTGAGCGTGTTTTTCGAGGTTGAAGCCGAGAATTTTTCCAAATTTGTATACTTTTTGTACGAGCGGTATACCAGCATTTGTAGCGATATAGTCTTCTACCGTTTTTGCAAGGTTTTCTTTACTGTATTCTTGAGGTACATAGTGCGCTCTGATATGACCATTTTTTTCTACGGAGCCTTTTGTTGGTTCAAGGACACCAGCGATTATCTTGAGGATTGTTGATTTCCCAGCACCGTTTTCGCCGACAATACAAAATCTCTCCCCTTCTGCTATTTTAAGCGAGGCTCCATCGAGGATTGTTCTTTCTAAGAATGATTGGTATATATTTTTGAGTGTTATAGTTTTTGACATAAAATTGCGAGGATTATTTCAATCCTTTCTAATCAATAAATAGTTGTATTTTTAACGCAATTTCATCGTCAGTGAGTCTGTAGAACTCAACCAAAAGCATCCTAACATTTTAGGTATTTTTTATCAAAATTGTGTTAGGATGCTAGTATGAAAAAACTTATATTTTTTGATCTTGACGGAACCCTTTCACCAACCAATAGTTGGTATCTTTTCAACCTTGCTTTCGGTATGTCTGAAACTGAAGATCAGGTCATGTTTGATTGGTATAAGCGAGGGCTTCTCTCTTATGCAGAATGGGATGAGATGATTGTAAAAATTCTTCGAGAAAAAAATCTCTGTACAAAAGAAAAGGTAGAAACCTTCGCAGGTACTATCCTCCCTCGCCCTGAGACACAGGACTTAATAAATGCTTGTAAAGAAGCTGGATATACTACAATAATTGTTTCTGGAACGATGAAGCAAATAGCCGAAAGTTTTCGTGCTCGGCTCGGTATAGACCTTTCATATACTTGTTCAGAGATAGTGTTTCGTGATGATGAAAGTTTTGAGGATATTGCCAACGATAAAGATGAAGCTCCAGCAAAACTTAGTATCTTTGAACGCGTCTGTGCAGAACATGGTGTAGATCCTACAGAGACAATCATGGTAGGTGATGGCGGCAATGACCTTGAAATATTTAAACGCACTAAAAAAGCTATCCAAATTGGCAACTACGAACCGCTCAAAGAATTTGCTTGGAAGCACGTAGAGAGCTTGAGTGAAATAAAAGAATTTATTTAATAATCTTCTAAGTAGTTCGGTTGCCCCCGCTTTTCTAATCCTTGCAGCAACTTAGAAAGCACTTGAGCGTTTTTCTTTTCACCTAGCAGCTTCACAGAATCTTCAAGAGTGTCTGTGTCTTTTTCAAAGTAAGCAATTGTTCCTTTTACGTAAATCCCCCATTCTTGCCGATAGTCTTCATCTACTTCTCCTTTCCCAAAAGCTTCTAGAGATTTTTTGAAATGCTGAAGGGATGTTGTTTGGTCTTTGTATTCACAAGCATAGTATTGCCCTACATGAAATTCACTGAAAGAAAGAAAATTATAGTATCTTTTTTGTATTGTTTCTTCTTGTTGCTCAATAAAAGAAATAATGTCAGGGTCTTCTAATAGTTTTAAGTTTTGTAAGCTATATTTTCTGTCTAATGTTGACTGATCTAATTCAACAAGTTTATTTCTAAAGTCTAAAAATGATAACTCTCTCGACAAAAGTTTTTGTTTTAAATTGAAATATATATCTTGTTGTGGATGGGACTCAAATTTCATATTTATTTCAAAATCTCTTCTAAAAGTTCAGGAAATGCTTCAGTACCTAGGTCACCAAGGGTGAAGTGACCCTTGTTATCAAATGTATGGTACGTAGCACCTGGCAAAGCCTCTCTGATCATTTCCGCTGAACGCACACAGACCTCATCATCATCTGTAGAATAAAAGAGTATAAGATTTGTTCTCTGTGTAAGAGTTGGGTCTATGGTGAAGTCAAAAAAACCTGTTGTTAATTCTTTTGGCTCTGGATCTATCCATGGAGCAACAAGGATTATTTTCTTTGGGTGTAGCTCAGGATGCTCAGAAAAATATCGAAGCAAAAAACCTCCTCCACAGCTGTGTCCTACAAGGATAGTTTCTTTAGATATCTTCATTTGCTCAAATACTGCACAATGATCCTCATATATAGGATTGTATGGATGAGGCATCTCCAGTGATTGCGAAAGTCGCTCATGTATCGCGAGCTTTTTCTGTATCCATGGGAACCAATGCTTGTTTGAAGAAGAAGGCTTCTCTTCTGAAAAGTATTCCTCTTTATCCGGCATACCATGAATTAAAACGACGTGGTTCATAGCGTTTTTATTCCTTTGGTCTCATCAATGGGAAAATCTGTGTTTCGCGAACTGGTTTGTCGAGGAGGAATGAAAAGAGTCGTTCTGAAACACCAAACCCAAATGCTGGTGGCATACCGTATTCCATCGCTTCGACGTATTCCATATCTGCCATTTGTGCTTCGTCATCCCCTGCATCACGAAGTGCTTGTTGCTTCATGAAGCGTGCGCGTTGATCTACTGGGTCGTTAAGCTCGCTAAATCCTTTTCCTACCTCAGATCCTGCGATCAATACTTGGAATCGCTCTACGGTCTCACTACCATCACGATTTTTCTTTGCGAGTGGTTCGAGGTATACCGGTACGTTTATGAGAAATCCTGGTCCTCCGAGCCCTTTGCGGATTTTCTTCCAAAGTAGGTCTACACCACGCTCTATAGAAAGAGTAGCTTTGTCGTACTCAACATCATGCTTTTTGAGCGCTCCTTCTATTTCTTCGACAGAAGTTTTGAGCGGATCTATATCGTAGTGTTCGCGTATAAGTGCACAAAAGTCATACATCGACCATTCACTTGCAAGGTCTACGGTGAAGCCTTTGATAGTAAAGGTGGTTGTGCCAAATGTTTTTTCAGCTACTTCTCGGTAGAGGGATTTGATCATCTCCATTCCCTTTTTGTAATCACTGTACGCCATGTAGAACTCCATTTGTGTATAGTCCTGAAGATGTTCAGCAGACATGCCTTCGTTACGGAAAATGCGCCCTATTTCAAAGGTGCGAGGAATACCGGCTACCATGAGCTTCTTTTGCCAAAGTTCTCCTGCAGAGATGCGGAGGTACACATCGATGTCGAGTGCGTTGTGATGGGTAATAAAGGGTCGAGCATCAGCTCCTCCTGTGGTATTTTCGAGGACTGGCGTCTCTACTTCTACAAAGTCCTGTGCAAGCAAAAAGCTGCGCATGGTGTTCCAAAATACTGAACGCTTTTTCACCATGTCAGCTACTTCTTTGTTGGCGAGGATATCGAGATATCGACGACGGAGGCGTTCTTCTTCATCTTCTATGCCAAAATAACTGTCTGGAATAGGACGGAGTGATTTTGAGAGCATGCGCCACCCTTCTATGAAGAGACTCTGTGCTCCTCGTTGTGTAGTGTATGCTTTTCCTACACCTTCAATAAAGTCCCCAGCATCGACAGTCTCAATGAAGAGGTCATAGAGCTCTTCACTCATTTCATCTCGCTTAAATACTAGTTGCACTCGGGCGGTGCCGTCGTAGAGATCACAAAAGGTGATCGCGCCTTGTCCGCGCTTGCTCATAACACGACCAGCGATGGCCACACGATCTTTTCCTTGTTCATAGAGTGCAAAACGATCAAGAAAGACCTCAATAGTATCAGTACGGTGACAGTCGTTTGGGTACGGATCAAATCCTTTTTCTTGCAAAATCGCCTTCTTTTTCAACCGCTCGTCGCGGAGCTCTTCGAGTGATGCCATATACAAATATAGTAGCAAATTTCACTTCTTTTTCATACAGTTTTTGACGTTTTATTAAAGTTGTGCTATTATAGTGACGTTATGAAGAAAAATAACACACAAACCTATACCGGACACATGAATTGCGGGAACCTTTTTTGGGTCTCTCCTATTCGTGCTGCAGCCTCAACAGACAGGCTTGTGTTGTGCTTTTAGCTTCTTTCTTTACTAGAGAAACTCCAGCTCAACAGAAGCTGGAGTTTTCTGTTTGAGCATATTGTTCATTCTCTCTAAACCATTTTGTTCATTCACAATTAAAAAAAAATAAGTATGAAAGTAAAAAAAGTAACACCGAAGGTGATTGCTACAGTGTGGCGTCATTGGGTAGGCGCATTTCGTCAAAGTAAAGTGGCGATTGTGGTGACCTTTATTGTGTATTCCCTGTCTATGTATTTTGATCTTATGTTCAAACCCATACAGTGGAAAAACGTTTTTGATAATCTCTCTACAGGGAAAGATCCCTGGGGAGCGTTCTCTTTGGTTGTTGTTGCTTCGGTACTTTCATGGGCGTGTAGTCGTATCGGAGAAACTGCAATAGTGCTTGGAGAATCAAGAATCATAAAAAATCTTAAGGATTATTGTATGCGTGGACTTTTAGGAAAAAATACTCATTTTTTCTCAACACAAGCATCGGGGGCCCTTGTTGCGAAATGGAAACGTTTTGCGAGTGCCTCTGAACCTGTTATTGATGAGTTCATCTTTTCTCTGAGTCGTTCTGCACTTCTGGCGGTGTATATGGTCTTGTATATGTCTTTTCTTATACCAGAACTTGCAGTAGCATTTTTCATTTGGATCATGCTTTTTGTTGGGGTGACGGTATTGCTTACGAAAATACGTATACGCCATGACTTAGCAAGTGCACATGCTGATTCAGTGACAACAGGACATGCAAGTGATATCTTGCAATCCGTTTTTACCTTGCGCATGTTTGCTGCAACACCTCGTGTTGTTCGTACATTCGAAGATATTACGCTAGAAGATATGCGTAAGCGTCGTCGGACATGGTTTATGGGCAATCTACAGTGGACTGTTCAGGGGGTGTTGATTATCCTTCTGGAAATGTACTGTATGAATGTCATGCTTCATCTTGTACAAAAAGGTGTCTATACCATTGGGTCCGCTGTGCTTGTACAAGCGTATATCGCAGGGCTTCTTTCGTACATGTGGAATTTTGGAAGGAGTCTCACCAAAGTGAGGACCTCTTTTGCCGATGCACATGAGATGGCTGAACTCCTTGAAGGAGAAGCTGTCGAACCTATTCATCGGACAGACCCCGCGGTAGAAGAGAAGGTTCCATTACACAACGGTGTTACGCTTTCTTCAGTAACTTTTTCGTATAGCGATAGCGTTACTGCGCTTAATGATTTTTCCTTTTCTTTTCTTCCCGGTCGCCGTTATGGCATTGTTGGGAAGACAGGATCAGGAAAATCTACGCTTACAAAACTGATCTTAAAGGCCTATGACCATTGTGAAGGAGATATTCATGTCGGCAACTTCCCTATTGATACTATCGATAGACTACAGTTGCGTTCATGGATTGCCTACGTGCCACAAGACCCGCAGTTTCCTTCGTGGACAATACGAGAGATTATCGGGCTTGGTAACCCTATGGCTACCGATGCAATGATTCGTGCAGCTGCGGAGAAAGCATGCTGTGAATTTATCTGGGAAAAACTTCCCGATGGATTCAATACTGTTGTCGGCGAACGAGGTGTTCGACTCTCTGGAGGAGAGCGGCAACGAGTTGCTATCGCAGCCGCGATACTTAAAGACGCACCGATTGTCATCATGGATGAGCCGACAAGTGCACTTGATGCAAGTACAGAGCAGACGATACAAGAAGCTATTGCGACACACTTCAAAGGAAAAACCCTTATCGTGATCGCGCACCGTCTTTCAACGGTTGCGATACTCGATGAGATTGTTTTGATTGAAAATGGAACAATCAAAAACGTAGGATCTCATGAGGTACTGCTTCATACTTCTACTGACTACAAAACGATGTGGGAACTCCAGACCATGCCGAATGTTGCTAGTTAATTAAATGAGCCTTTAAGGGCTCATTTTTCTTTTGACTTTTAAAACATTTGTGCTACTATTTTCTGAAACACTTTAAAACCCGTTGCGTATGAATCAAACTCAAGCTGTTCTTGATGGTGAAATTTCACCATCACAGGTTCCTTCTGAAATCGGTGGAACCTGCCTGAGGAAAAGAGAAGTTGAGAGACTTCTCGAGCGTATCATTAACCAACAAAGAAAGGCCAACCCTGACCGGTGGACCTGTTTTTCTGAAGAAGACGTTGCCCGTGCCTGTGGGTATCAGCACCTGCCTCTTTCAGAGCAACAACTCCTTGATCTCCTGGTGTCCGGTGGGCAACTTCCATCACATCCTGGTGTCACCATTGAGCCGGGATATCTGGAAATGCTTGGCCCTCTCTACCTTGTCGCAGAACCTCTCCGCAAGGTGTTCAAAGACTGCGCTGCTATTGCAGCCTGACGATTGTTTCCTGTACCTTATTAAAAGCGAACCGTAATGGTTCGCTTTTTTCATTTCGGAGAGTACACTATGGGGTACATATGAAAACGTGGTTCTGGAAATCATTTCTTGTTATCTATTTAGGAGTCCTCCTTGTGCACACAATTGAACTCGGACTTTCTTGGGGTATCGCTCCATTTATCTTGTTTGGATTTTTTCTTGCACTTTTCTCACATCGTACCAGCCACGTCATCAGTCTTCTCTTCCTTGTTGCTCATATGACTATTGAGGCTATTGAGTATGCGACGCAAGGGATGTCGTTCTCTACCACTATATTAGTGTGGGTTGGTATTCATGTTGTGATGGACGGAGTCTTTTTGTGGAGTGAAGTCAAGCGACACTTCAATCAAGTTCGGTATCAGATGTGGTCTACGATCGTTTTGGGTATTGTTTGTATCTATGTCTTTGTTCCAAAAATCGCGACTGTTTCAAGTGCGCTCGAAGGACATGAATCTCTCGTTGAGTTTGTAGTGATCGGCGGGGTGATCGGATGTGTGCTCTCCCATATTCTTCCTCATAGACACGCTACTCACAGCCACCAGTAGTAAAGCCCCGTCACGCAATTGCGATCAGGGGCTTCGTGTCTAAGGGTTATAATATCTTTAGTAAAATATTAGCATATATTTGAAATATAGTCAAGTTTTATATTCCCTCTTTTTTGAGTTGTTCGATGATCCCTTTTGCTTCTTTTGAAAGTTTCTCAGGGAGCTTGATATTGAGTTCTACGACGAAATTGCCACGATGACTTTTTGATGTAGGAACGCCGTATCCTTTTAGTATGATCGTTGCCCCTATTTTTGTTCCGCTCGGAATGATGACCGTTTGTTGTCCATCAAGTGTCTCTATGGTGTGCTCCGCGCCAAGCAGTGCATCAGTGAGCTTGATGTCGAGTGTTCTGTGCAAGTCGTTCCCACGTCGCTCTATATGAGTGTGTGGTGTTACTGTAATACGGACATAGAGGTCTCCAGGTGATCCTCCTTGTACTGCTTCTCCCATACCAGAGAGACGAAGTGTTGCACCGTTTTCAATTCCAGCAGGAACTGATACTTTGATAGTGCGAGTATCTCGAACAACACCAGTCCCTCGACATGTTTTGCATGGATCTTTTGGTAGTTTCCCTGCCCCGTGACATTTGTTACACGTTTGCGTTGTTGCTATTGCTCCAAGAATAGTTTGCTGAACTTTTCGTACCGTACCACTACCACTACAGGTACTACAGGTTTCTAGTTTTGTCCCCGGTGTTGCTCCGTCTCCTTTACACGTACTACATTGAGAAGGTTTTGTGACCTTCAATTCTTTTTCAACACCAAAAATCGCTTCTTTAAAAGTGAGATTGATATGGGTTTGCAGATCATTACCACGAGGTGTTCCTCGGCGGCGTCCTCCACCGAACATTTCACCAAACATATCTCCTATATCAAAGCCAAAATCCCCTCCCTGTGAGAATTGTGAGAAATCAAATCCTTCAAAGCCACCAAAACCACCCCCTGCTCCTCCAAATTGTGGGCCAGCAGATCCGAACTGGTCATACTGTGCTCGTTTCTGGTCGTCAGAAAGTGTTTGGTATGCTTCGTTTACCTCTTTAAACTTTTTCTCATCACCATCTTTTTTATCAGGATGGTATTTATGGGCGAGTTTATGAAACGCTTTTTTTATATCGTCTTTTGAAGCATTTTTTTCAACGCCTAAAATATCGTAATAATTCTTACTCATATCCACTACGGTTCCATTGCACCCTTTTGGGGGTGTTTTAATACTTTTGCACAGGTATTATACCACATTTTGATTATTTTGTGTGGTACACTAGCCATGTATTCTTCTATGAAAAAAACACTTATCAACATCGAAACAGTACGCCGACCCTGGGGATTGTTTACTCGGTTTATCAAAAATGAACCTGCAACAGTGAAAGTGCTTTCTATCAAAGCCGGGCAATCACTTTCTTTGCAATATCATCATGACCGAGAAGAGTTTTGGCACGTCCTTTCAGGTGTTGGGACTGTTGTTGTTGGCAAGAAGCGCTACGTTGCAAAACCAGGAAAAGAATTTACTGTTCCACCAAAGACTCTCCATCGTATTGTTGCTACAACAGCACTTGAAATCCTTGAAATCGCTACTGGTCACTTTGAAGAATCTGATATTGTTCGGGTCCAAGACAACTATGGTCGAGCAAAGCAAACAAAAAACAACAAACAAAAGTAATCTTTCATGTTTCTACTCCTTGCAAAAGTAGTCATCGGTATTTTTATTATCGGGGCAATCGTTGCCTATATCGTTACTAAAAGCTGGAGAAAAAAGAAAGAAGTCCCCCTTGTTCTTGAACGTTTTCATAAGAATCCTGTGATGTCTCCTCAGGGCCACAATGAATGGGAGGCCTGCGGTGTATTCAATCCTGCTGCATACAAGGACGATGATCACAATGTGCATGTACTCTATCGGGCTATAGGCACTGATGGCGTTTCTCGTCTCGGGTATGCAAAAAGTACTGACGGATTTCATTTTAACGAACGTACTGACTACCCAGTATTTTTTCTTGAAAATATTAGAGGACTCAATGATGATCGTTATCGGTATGATCCTCTACTATATCCTTCAGGGGGTAGTTGGGGCGGCGCAGAAGATCCTCGACTTGTTCGTATTGAAGACACTCTCTACCTCACCTTCAACGCTTTTGACGGATGGGATTTTATTCGTATCGGAGTGAGTTCTATTTCTGAAAAAGATTTTGTTGCAGGGAAATGGAATTGGAAAAAACCAATTCTTATTTCTCCAGAAGGTGAGATTCACAAAAACTGGGTACTTTTCCCTGAAAAAATAGATGGTAAATTTGCAATACTCCATAGTATCTCCCCTTCTATACAGATTGATTATGTCGAAAGATTGGAAGATCTCGCACGTGGGCACAAGAAAATTAAAAGCACCTTTAAACGGCATGAGCGCGTTACGTGGGATACGTGGCTTCGTGGTGCTGGATGTCCTCCTATTAAGACAGAAAAAGGCTGGCTCGTACTCTATCATGCGATAGAAAAGCATGAAGGTGACCGATATAAAATCGGTGTGATGTTGCTTGATCTAAAAAATCCAAAAAAAGTAATTGCACATAGTCCTGGGCCACTACTCGCACCAGACTGTTGGTACGAAAATGATGGTAAGCCCGGTGTTGTCTATGTGTGTGGTGCAGTGATACGTGATGGGATGTTGTTGGTATATTATGGCGGAGGAGATTTGCACACATGTGTTGCACAAGCACCACTTACTACAGTACTCGACTGGCTCGTATCCACAACATAACTACTGCACGCTTGTGTGTATGTGCGATATACTACACACATATGTTTACCATACATCGCTTTGAAAAAAATCCAATTCTTTCTCCGCTCAAAACACACTCTTGGGAATCGAAGGCAACATTCAATGGTGCACCAATACAGATCGATAGTAAAACAACTGCACTGCTTTATCGTGCAATGTCAGAAGCAGACCCATATAAGACTCCACACTTCTCTCTTTCGGTTATCGGTGTGGCGTTTTCAAAAAATGGTGGTGATTTTGAACAACGACAACCATTGGTGATCCCTTCAGAAGACTTTGATCGTTATGGATGTGAAGATCCTCGGGTAAGTAAAATCGATGATACGTACTACATTTTTTATACAGCACTTGGAGGATATCCGTATGGTCCAGAAAATATTCGTACCGCAGTAGCGCTCAGTAAAGATCTTAAGACGATATATGCAAAGCATCTCATAACACCATTTAACGCAAAAGCGATGGCGCTATTTCCAAAAAAGATTGGAGACAAATACGCAGCGTTTATCACAATCGATACCGATCCAGGCCCGTCAAAACTTTGCTACCGAACATTTGCAACACTTGAAGAGCTATGGGATCACAAGAAATGGGAAAAATGGTATCACGAGAAAGAAAAACACGAGCTCCAACTTCGCCGTAAAGAACGAGATCACGTAGAACTCGGTGCAGTACCTGTACTTACAAAAAAAGGGTGGTTGCTCATCTATTCGCATATTCAAAATTATTGGACAGATCACCCGCTTTTTGGTGTTGAGGCACTACTTCTAGATACTGCTAACCCAAAGAAATTGATTGGTCGCACAAAAGGACCATTTCTTACTCCTGAATGGTATTACGAAAAAATAGGACAGGTTGCAAACATTGTCTTCCCTACTGGTGCGCTTATCAAAAAAAATACCCTTGAGGTGTACTATGGTGCAGCAGATAACTTCTGTGCAAAGGCACTCCTTCCGCTTCCGCAGCTTCTTGCTGCACTAACAGAGAAGAGTGCTGTTATTCGGTATAAGAAAAATCCTATTCTTACCGCTCGAGAAGGGTTTGATTGGGAAGCAGGAGGTGTATGCAATCCTGCAACCATCGATATTGATGGAACGGTACATATACTTTATCGTGCCGCAACAACAAACAATGTTTCAACTTTTGGATACGCATGTTCAAAAGACGGACTTTCTATCGACGAGCGACTTGATATGCCTGTCTATGTTCCTCGTGCTGACTTTGAATCACATGGATGCGAAGACCCTCGTATTACCCGCATTGGCAACACACTTTATATGATGTACACAGGATTCAACGGTAGCGTCCCTCGTATCGTTGCTACCTCTATCTCGGTAAAAGACTTTGTCGCACGTAAATGGGACAAATGGGCGCCGCCAGCAGTGCTTACCCCGGACAGTATCCCTGATAAAGACGCAACAGTGCTTCCTGAAAAGTTTGCACAAGGATACCTTATTATTCACAGAGCAGGAAACGGTATTTGTGGCGATTATTTCCCTACCCTTGATTTTACAAAGGAACAAATCACAAAATGTATCGATATCACTGACCCTCGAAATGGAATGTGGGATACTGTGCGCATTGGGCTTTCTTGCCCACTTATAAAAACAAAGAAGGGATGGGTTATGCTCTATCATGGTATTTCTTGGAGCGGTAAGTACCGAGTAGGTGCATTGCTCCTTGATCTTAAAGACCCTACGATTGTTCTTGCAAGAACTGCTGCCCCGTTTTTTGAGCCAGAAACTGAATACGAATCTCAGGGAGTTGTCTCACACGTAGTATTTCCTTGTGGTGTTATTGAAAGGAAAGGGCTTTTGTATATTTATTATGGCGCAGCAGATAAGTATATTGGTGTGGCTACACTCCCACTTAAGAAAGTACTCGAGTATCTCGTTGTTGCTGAATAAAAACTATGGAAACGCAGCTCACCCTTAATGATTTTGATTGTATCGTTTTTGATATGGATGGTACTCTCGCGCAGAGCAAGGGTCCTATTAGTGAAAAAATGGCAACACTTTTAACAACACTTCTTACAAAGAAAAAAGTAGCTGTTATATCAGGAGGAAGATGGGAGCAATTTCAAAAACAATTGATACAGCACCTTGATGGAGCACCTTTAGAAAACCTTATTATCCTCCCCACCACAGGAGCAACAATG
>CAZNZN010000012.1:0-13326 GCA_964577515.1 uncultured Candidatus Saccharibacteria bacterium
CCAATTAAGGAACGACGGTTTAGTAAACCGTTGATTTAAACCACTCATCCAATCCTCCATACAAAAGAACAAGGCAAATATACTACATACAAGGTGATTTTAAAAGTGGTATACTTTTCTGTATATGACAACGATACAAACATTCTTGCAAACAATCTGGGCTTCCCTACTTGCACTAGGTCTCGTAAAAACGATTATTGCGGTAGTAATCATTGCACTCCTCTCTCGAGCACAAAAGCTACTCGGCCTAATCGCTACTATATTATTCATCGCGTTTCTCGCACACTGGATATAAGTCTATGCACCCTATTCCAAAAGGACGTATTGAACAGTTCTCCGATGGAGTTTTTGCTATCGCTATCACACTCCTTGCAATCGAGCTCAAGATTCCTCATGTGTTGCACATGAGTATTGGAGGGACGTTTCGAGAGCTTCTCCCTATGATCCCAAGTATTGCCACATTTGTGCTGAGTTTTGTGACTATTGCTATCTTTTGGGTAAATCACCAACAACTGACCCAATCAATGACCAATATCACTCGTCGCACACTTTGGCTCAACACACTATTACTCATGTTTGTCACTCTGATCCCATTTGCGACAGCTGTCGCTACCGAAAACGCTGGTAATGTCCTTACCATGACCATCTACAATATCACGCTCTTCTGCACCTCTCTCTCTTTCACACTACTCGTAGCAAATGTGCACAAACACACACAGCACCGACGTACTATTATGAGCAGGAGTGTCGTCGGTCCTGTGTTTTACGGATGTGCCGTTCTTGCAGGTTTTATTGCTATACCTGCTGCTTATACACTTCTCGTCATACCACCGCTCTTTTACTTCCTCCCTCGAGCAAAATAGGCATATTCCAAATATCGTGGTATAGTGTTTTCATTGTAATGTACTCCTCTTCACAGTAAGTGCGTTGCAAGTTATATAACTAAAAAGTACAACAACAATGAGCAATAAAGTATTCGTCGGGAGTCTCCCATTTAAAACAACAGATGAGGACCTCGGAGCACACTTTGCAAGTGCAGGAACTGTTACCTCTGCAAAAGTGATTTTTGACAAAATAAGTGGCCGTTCAAAAGGGTTCGGATTCGTAGAATTTTCTTCTGAAGCTGAAGCACAAGCAGCCGTTGACAAGTTCAACAACAGCGATTTTGACGGACGTACTATCTTCGTTGATATTGCTCGACCGAGCGAAAAGAAAGAAGGTGGGTTCAAGGGAAACCGAAAACTCTAATCTTCAACACAAAACACCGTCTCCTGTAGGCGGTGTTTTGTCATGGTATACTCTCCACCATATGAAAACAAAAAAGATTGTAAAAGGGATTCTTATTGGACTTATTACCGCAATGTTTCTCTTTAGCGCATACGGAAAACTGCGTGGAGACATGACTGCAGTAATGATGCTTGAGCAGCTCAATCTTGGCGCTTATCGTGTAGCACTTGGGATTATTGATATAATCATCGCACTCAGCCTTCTCTGCAAGAGAACTCGACGTGTAGGAATCGCTGTAGGAACAGGATACCTCGGAGGTGCCATCGCAAGCGATCTCGCTCTTGGTGGTATGGGCGTCGTACCAGGAGTACTCATGCTCATGCTTTGGGTGATTGCTCGTCTTGATACACAGCTTCATTGTACTTGTAACAAAGAAACATCTGGCACAGAAAAGTGCCTCTGTACCCCTACCTGCACCTGTGATAAAGGAAAGTGTGCTTGTTAAAAATACTCTATACTACAGATATGATAACGCTTGAGTCACCTATCGAATCCTTGGTCAGGCTCAAAGCGGAGACACGAGCCGGACTACACCGGCTCGGTCTTGTTTCTGTGCGAGACCTTCTTTTTCACTTTCCCGCTCGCTATGCAGATGCATCAAGCTACCGTTCTATTTCAGGACTCATGGAAGGTGCCCATGTCACCGTACGCGGTACTATCAAAAAAATCCAAACAAGAAAATCATGGAAAACAAAAGTTGCATTGAGCGAAGGGGTTGTTGAGGATGTCAGTGGAACTATCCCTGTTGTATGGTTCAACCAACCCTACCTCGCAAGAATGCTTGCAGTCGGCCAAACAGTAGAGCTCACCGGGAAAGTGACACTCTATAAAGATAAGCTCACCCTCGTAAACCCAAGTACAAAAGAAGAGCGTTCACTTCCTATCGATAGTCATGATTCTCTTTTCGGAACAACTGCTGGAGGTGTTCTCACTCCGCTATACCCAGAAACAAAAGGTATCTCAAGTGAATGGTTCTCACATACTATTGCACGTGCATTAGCGGTGCTCCATACAGTCCCAGATCATATCCCAGACGCAATACTCAGGGCATATTCACTCCCTTCACTTACCACCGCTCTTATTTGGATACACACCCCAAAGACGCAAGATGATGCACTCAAAGCGCGCAAGCGTTTTGCTTTTGATGAAATATTTCAAATCAACCTTGCTCGTGGTATCGAACGTATCAAAGTTAAAAACCAACAAGCATATAGTATCAACACAAAAAGTATTGCCCTTGATAGCTTTATTGATCGTTTTCCTTTTCCATTAACAAAAGCACAACAAAAATCTATCGATCATATTCTTCACGATCTTGAGTCAGACACTCCTATGTCTCGACTACTTGAAGGCGACGTAGGAAGCGGTAAGACAGCAGTAGCTGCTACTGCTGCATACGCGACCATCATGAACAGACCCGGACTCGGTGAAAAAAAACAAACTTTTGGGAACCTACAGGTAGCCTATATGGCCCCCACAGAAATACTTGCAACACAACACTTTGAATCCTTTATCGAATACTTCAAGCATACAGGTATTTCAATAGCCCTCATAACAGGAAGTGGATGTCGAAAATTTCCGACAAAAGTAGCTTCGAGTAAAACACCATGGACAACGATTTCTCGAAGCCAGCTGCAAAAATGGATTGCAAACGGAGAAATACCTATCGTCATTGGCACCCATGCGCTCATACAAAAATCACTCTCATTCAAACATCTCGCACTTGCAGTGATTGATGAACAGCACCGCTTTGGACTCAACCAGAGAAAGCACCTCGCAAAAAAAGATATTCATTTCCCCCATTTACTCTCTATGACCGCAACTCCTATTCCCCGAACACTTGCACTCACTATTTATGGAGATCTCGACCTTTCACTCCTTGATGAAATGCCAAAAGGACGTAAGCAGGTACAAACCGAAATCGTACTCCCGACAAAACGCAACGCGGTCTACGATCATATAAAAACACTCCTTAAAGAAGGGCGCCAGGCCTATGTTATCTGCCCTCGTATTGATGAGCCTGATCCAGAAAAAGCAAAAGCAGTGATTGCAAAGTCGGTACTCCAAGAAGCAAAACGTTTGGAAAAAGAAGTATTTCCTGAATATCGCATTGGCGTACTGCACAGCAAGATGAGTAAGGAGAAAAAAGATGCGGTCATGCATGACTTCGCAACTCATGCGATAGATATCTTAGTAGCAACCTCTGTTGTTGAAGTCGGGGTAAACGTTCCTAACGCTACAGCAATTATCATTGAGGGAGCCGAGCGCTTTGGTCTTGCACAACTTCACCAACTCCGCGGTCGTGTCATGCGCAGTTCACACCAGCCCTATTGCTATCTTTTTGCCGATACAAAAACAGAAAAAACAAAAGAACGCATGATGTTGTTTACAAAAGCAAAAAATGGATTTGAGCTTGCAGAATATGACCTCACCCTTCGAGGAACAGGAGAACTCACGGGCCTCAAACAATGGGGTATCTCTGATATTGGTATGGAAGCGCTTCGTAATACAAAACTTGTCGAAGCGGCGCAACAGTCAGCACGGCAAATCCTTGAAAAGGATCCTACACTTCATGAAGTACCGCTGTTAAAAGAGCGTGTTGCGCGGTACGAACACATGCATTTTGAATAAAAAAAAACGCCTCCGAAGAGGCGTTTTTTTACTGATGAAAAATATTTGCAGAAAGCGGTGAAAAAACTTTTTCTCCTCCTGCCCAGTCGTTAGACGACAACCCGATCTGCCCACTGTGTGAAGCGGCAGAGATGTCGCTCCATTGATAGTAGAACAGTATTGCCCCTGAAGTCCCAGAGGCAATACTTGCAAGTCGTGAACAGCTGTTTGCAGCACCACCACTGTTGACGTATTTCAGACCAACAGAAGAAGTATTATCCTCCAACAGTCGCACTGACATACCATCACCATCAAGCGGGTGGTTGAATCCGCTGACCGTTGCTTTGAAGACAAAGGTTTTTATAGTCCCAGCAGCAACCACTGTTTCTCCTGATCCGGCGGTACGGGTGCAGATGAGTTTTGTATCACCCTCAGTAAAGAGCGTATCAACAACACCATTTGCATCCGTGATACGATACAGAGAGGTTACATCGACACCTCCTTCAAAAATTTTGAAGTTTTTAAGAGAGAGGGTATCGTTTGCCCCCTGATCGTTTAACACTACTTCAAAGGCAAACTGCTTTTGAGCAATACTTCCTGTCGGGGCAGTGACATCAAATCCATACAGCTCCATACTCGTGTTGGTTATAGTCACTGTTGGCACCGTCCGTTTTACAACAGTCGGAGTAGCCTTGAATACACGGAACGAATTTCCGCTTCTGTCTGTGTTGTCAGAGACCAGTAGACCAGAAACTGTTGACTTCGCTGTTACTTTATCAAGTGTAACAGTGAAATCTTCATTGGAGGTACTACTTGTTACCCCACTGATCGACGCCTGTACGACAAATGTTTTTGTACTGTCCTTAAGGACCATCGTGTTCCCAGGAATAGTGGCAATACCATTCACCACCGATGCCTGCCCAACTAAAGTTGCCCCCTCAAAAACTTTGAGAGCAGCAACAGCTGTTGCGGCTGCACCCTGTACAATGAGCACATGCTCCGTAATCTCCCCAGGAGTTCCCATAGCTTTTACACCATAAGAGAGCACTGGTTTTTGCTGCCCTTCAAGAACAACAGCAGAAGAAGGATTGATGGTTGCAACCGAGGACATAGAAAACGTCGGTACCACTGGCGTAGTACTAAAAACTGTCTTTTGTCCTACTGCACGCAACACACTCGGTGTAGCTTCTCCCTTGCCAATATAGGCAAGTTCGAGAGTGACCACTGTTGCATCTTCTGGGTCAACACCGTCAGTGGCAGATGAAAGCACATCTGCGTACAGCATAATGGTATACGACTTATTACTTTCGAGCGCCCGGGCAAGATAAGAGAAAATATTTGTTTCCCCCACCGCAACCTTTTTTTCGGACTGGTAGAATACCGCACCGTTTTTAGTTGCAATAGTGAAAAAAAGATTTCTCGTATCATCAGTCGGGCTGAACGCCCCTCCTTTTGATAGGAGGATTTTTGCGTTCGTCACAAACGGCTCAACAAGCGAGCCAGTGGAAAACGTAAACACTCCAAGAGTGTCGACGTTTTTGGGAGGAAGGATTGTACGCCCGCTCGAAAGAGCGGTTACATCAACATCCAGTTTCGGATCACTTTTTGAAAGCGTCTCTTTCTTACAAGAAGAAAGGGCGCTCATCAAAAAAATGATGCTGTAGATAATTTTTTTCATTAGTAGTATTTATTTAATGTACACAATACCCCTTTTGCCGGAGGTGTTACGGCGTTTATTTTTTCAGTATATTACATACTTTTTTGAAAAAGTCAATAGCACTTCTCCCTATCGTGTCCGCCCTCATGGATTCGAACCATGGACCCCAGAGGTATAAGCTCTGTGCTCTAACCAACTGAGCTAAGGGCGGTTGGTACGCAAATTGTAGCAGTCTTGTACAAAAAGACAATTTCCTCTACCCTATAAGTATATGATAAACGAATTTGTTGCAAAAAAGATTGGAGAAGTGGTCGCATTTACTCGTGTATCGCTCGATACTATTGAGCGAGGGAAAGAAGCTCTTGTCGTCCACCTCGGAGAGGAGCGTGTTGTGGATATGATTGAAAAAAACCGCATGCATGGTGACGAACTACTCCGTATCGCAACCGATGGGGGCGCGGTAGATACAACTCTCGCAAAAGCTGACAAGACAGAACAAAAACTTAAAGCAATGCGTGACTTATATGTCGGCGATGAGTGGGACAATGCAGTAGAACTTATGGAATGGAGTGGCTTTTTTGAAGGAGCAGCTGTTGTACACTGGGCACTTGTCCGTGGTGCAGTAGAATCACTCAACCATGAAGGAGGCATCATACTCGCTCAAGAGGGGGTGAACTACCACTATGAACTACTCGAGCTTGCAGAAAGTGAACTGGCAAGTGTTGGACAAAATCGGGCTACCGAATAGCTCGCTTTTTAGCTTCGTTTCGCTCAAAAAGGTATGTGTTTATATTTAAATTTTCTTTGTGGACTTTTGTAGCGATTGTCTTCCCGACAAAACGCCAGTGCCACGGCTCGTTAGGAATTCCGGTGATGGTTTCATCACGAGCAGAAAAGCTTTGTACGAAGCCATACTCATGCGCATGCATAGTCATCCATGTATACATAGTGGTACTACCAAATGCTTCATCCTCTTTTGCTTCAAGGATATGAAGATCAACTGTAGTTCCTAGTTGGTGTTCTGAGCGTCCAGGAATAGCTGAGAACTCAGGACGAGTTGTTGCAAAATACTGTTGTGTTTCGAAACTACGCCACGCTGAGGTAATGATAAGTGTCTGCCCAGTTGCACTCTTTGCAGCAGTATAAAGCTGTTTAAAAGCGGTATATGTTTGCTTTGTAAGGCAACGAGGTGCTCTATTTTTCACATAGGACGGATCAATCAAAACCAACGTGCTTGGTATATGCTTTCCAAGCGTAGCGTCCTGTGCAAAGAAAGAAAAGAAAATGTAGTTTATTTTTTTCTGCGCACGAGGTGGTGTCGGACAACGTACGGCCGCTGCGTAGACCGGCGCAACAAAAAGCACCACCCCAACAAAAACGCTGACAATAAGTGGTGCTTTTTTCATATAGAGTATTATACCTTCTTTTTCTTCGGCTCTTTTTTCTTTGGATGAATACCAAGACCTATGATCAGTGCATCGTACTCATTTTGTTCCAATGTTTCTACTTCAATCAGTTTATCCGCAATCGCATCAAGTGCCTTACGGTGTGTCGTGAGTACTTCTGTCGCTCGAGTATATGCATCTTTTATGATTTTCTCTACCTCAGCATCGATAAGCGCACTCATCTTCTCTGAGTACTCTTTACTATTTACTGCAGCTCCATACAATGCTCGCCCGCCATCGTTCTCAAGGGCTATAGGACCAATATGGTCACTCATCCCCCACCGAGTCACCATTGCGCGAGCAAGATTGGTCAACGTCTGCAAGTCGCCAGAAGGTCCAGTAGTGATATCACCAAACACCATCTTTTCGGCAACATATCCTCCGAGAGACATCGCGATATCATCCAGAAACTCTTGACGTGTTTGCAGCTTCTTTTCTTCAAGAGGAAGTTTGAGCGTATATCCTCCTGCGCTTCCACGAGAAACGATAGTTACCTTGTGCACAGGATCGGCATCAGGAAGGACTGACGCAATAAGTGCGTGTCCAGCCTCATGATACGCAACTACTTTCTTTTCATGCTCAGTGAGAAGATGGCTCTTTCGCTCTGGGCCAAGCATCACCTTTTCAATAGAACGAATAAGATCGAACTGGGCAACCGCCTTTCTATTTTCGCGCGCAGCGAGAATAGCCCCTTCATTCATAAGCGAGTAAAGATCTGCCCCCGAGAACCCTGGCGTACGCTCTGCAACAACAGTCAGGTTTACATCTTCGGCAAGTGGCTTCTTTTTTGCATGAACGGCTAGTATTTCTTCTCGATCTCGCCGATCAGGAAGATCGAGTGTTACTCTACGATCAAAACGCCCCGGTCGAAGCAATGCAGGATCAAGCACATCGCTTCTGTTGGTAGCCGCCATAACGATAACCTTATCATTTGGTTCAAATCCATCCATTTCGACAAGGATTTGGTTGAGTGTTTGTTCGCGTTCATCATTTCCACCACCGTATCCAGTGCCCCGAACTCGTCCTACCGCATCTATCTCATCGACGAAAATAATCGCAGGTGATGCTCGTTTTGCCATTTTAAAAAGATCACGAACACGTGAAGCACCAACACCAACAAACATCTCAACAAACTCACTTCCAGAAAGATGGAAAAACGGCACTCCTGCCTCTCCTGCTACCGCACGAGCAAGGAGTGTTTTCCCTGTACCAGGCGCTCCAGTAAGAAGCACTCCTTTTGGAATTTGCGCTCCTATATCAAGAAACTTTTTTGGGTTTCGCAAAAAATCTACTATTTCTTTAAGTTCCTCTTTTGCCTCTCGAGCTCCAGCAACATCTTTGAAGGCGACTTTATTATTCTTATCGTTTGGATCAGTAACTCGAGCTTTTGATTGCCCAAAAGAAAATGCTTGCATCCCGGCCCCCTTTGCTTGGCGTGTAAGCATCCAAAAGAAAAATCCGATAAGTATAACAGGGAGAAGTATCGGAAGAATGTTAAGCAAGAAAAATGCAAAACCGCTCTGTGATACAACACTGATATCAACAGCGCTTATTTTTGACTCTTCAACACCATAGGCACCAAGTGTCTCAATGATACTTGCATTTGCTTCTTTCTTCGAGCGAAGAACGGTATCATCATTTTTTGTAATAGAGAGGTCTTGTCCGTCAACACTAATAGTTTTTATTTCTCCTGCTGAAACAAGTCGAGCAACCTGAGAAAGTGCTACTACTTCTGGTTTTTTCCCGACACTATCTGCAATCGCTCCATACAACCCAATAATGATTGCAAAAATCATAAGTGCTGAAAAAAGATACGACCCAATACTGCGCTTTGGTGGAAGCGGTTTTTTCTGTGGAGGAACTGGTCCCCCGTGTTGTTTCTTAGCCATAAAGGCATTATACACAAAAAGCGTATTTTCGTGAGCTATAGCAACTTTTCTTTCTTTGCTAAACGTTCAAGTTTTTTGATGTCATTCACTATATCCTTTAATCCTGCCTCAAAGAATGACGGGTCTGTTGTATCAATACCAGCCTGTTTGAAAATATCCCTTGGAGAAGCTGATCCACCTGCAGCCATGAACTCTTCTACTTTTTCTATATACGTTGCATCTTTTTTCCATGAAGCATACAGTCCTTTGCTCACCAACAATCCGTATGCGTATGTAATAGTGTAAAAAGGAGAACGTAGGTGGGACCACGATACATACTGCAGCCCGTCATCGTCTGAAAGATGAAACGCTTGTCCAAGGTACTGAGACATATGTGTCACAAGAAGCTGTTGTATTTCGAGCGAAGAAAGATACCCCTTACCTGCTGCCATTTCATGCAGCTCTTTCTCAAAAGAATAAAATGCTGTCTGGCGAAAAATAGTAGTAATATCTCGAAGGATTTTTCCATGCAGATATATGACCGCTTCTTTTCCGGACAACTTTTCTGCTATGTGATCAGCAAAAAGTTGTTCGAAAAAAGTACTTGCAACCTCTGCAGTAGCCGTTGTGTAGTGTCGATAATGTTCTGGCTGTTTTTGTGCGTACTCAGTATGAAATGCATGCCCCATTTCATGTGCAAGTGTTTCTGCAGAGTGTAGGTCCTCTGTATGATTGAGAAGGATAAAAGTAGGATTTCCTATTGTCCCAACACAATACCCACCTGATTTTTTATGCACTCGAGGAAATACATCTATTTGTCCATTGCTGAGAAAATGGTCGAGCAGTTGCACATAACTGCCTCCCGCTTTATTAAATGCCTCTCGAACAAGGTGTACTGTTTTTTTGAAATCAAAACGTTCTCGTACGCGACCTAGAGACACCTGTCGATCAGCATAAGAAAGTTTCTCAAGTCCCAAAAGTTTTGCATGCAGAGTGTAAAAGCGACGAACATAGGGTGCATAGGTTTCTACCAACCTAACAATCGTCGTCACCGTCTGCTCATCAAGTTCATGACTCATCAATGCTGCTGTCGTCACAGCGCTGTACCCTCTTCTCTCATCAAGGATTTTCTTATAGGTGATGATCGCATTTATCTCTCCTTCAGCAATAAGGGCGGATTCTTTGTATGCGCTAGTGATTTTTTTATATAATATCTCTCGGTCTTTTTTCTGAAGTTCCTTAAGTATATCTTCCGCTTGTGACAAAGGCATTTTCTTTCCTTTATATACCACTGTCTGTGCAGTACGTAGTTTGGTACTTGTATCAATCCAAAATGACACCCCTGGTTGCGCAAGAAGTCCCGAAAGTTGTTCCTCTTTTTCTGAAAGCATATATTTTGCTTGCAGAAATATTCTCTCAAGCATATACCGGTATTTCTTTAATGGTGGGTACGAAAGAAACGTTTTCTGTTGCTCTTTGGGAATCGTGCCAATAGTAAGATCAAAAAAAACCAGCCTATTTGCAGCAACAGTAAGTCGCTGTTCGTACTTTGCTAGAAGCGCTCGAGCAGTATCGTTGTTAGTTTGTATTTCTGTAAGAAGAAATAAGTACAGTAACGGCCTACTCTCAGCTATAGTCGATTGGACTTTTTCAATATGCTCAAGAGCAGCAAAAAGGTGTGCTGGACTAGTAATGAACTTTCTGTTTTTATATTTTTTTTCCAAAAGAATCATTGATTCCTCCAATACCATCACATCTTTCTCAATACGAGGATCTTCTAAACCACCATATAAGAGTGAGAGGTCCCAGGTCATGCCGTCAGCCGTTTTCATACCCACCACTATACCAAACTCATGGTAGGATTGTCATATGAGTCTCATAGAGAACAAAAAAGCATCATTTGACTATACGTTTCTTGATACGTATGAAGCAGGGATTGAACTTCTTGGTACTGAAGTGAAGTCACTTCGGGCACACCATGGGTCACTCTCTGGTGCTTATGTCGCAACTGTCGGCGGAGAACTTGTGCTTCTAGGAGCACACATACCAGCATGGCAAGAAAAAAACTCACCCACAACATATGACCCTTATCGAACTCGAAAACTGCTCGTACACAAAAAAGAACTCTACACTATCTTGAAGGCACTCCAGACAAAAGGATTGACAGTGGTGCCTATATCGTTGTACAGTAAAGGTCGCTACTTGAAGGCACAAATCGCCGTAGCAAAAGGAAAAAAGACCTTTGATAAACGTGAGAGTATTAAGAAGCGCGATCTTGATCGAGAAGCTCGTCGCGGTGAATAATACCTACTATATATGGGGATGCTTGGTATCGACAGGAAGGTCTGTGGGTACGGTATGCATGCCGAGCATGAGCGTACTCTCGTAAACCGTCGCTCACAAGATAACTGCAAACAGTTTTTCTTCTAAGGTAAAGTCTCCATTTGCTGGAAACTTTGCTCTTGCGTTCGCGTAATACGCCAACGCTCGTGTCACATTGCTTGATACTCAATAAAGCACGTGTGGCAACATGATGATTGAGTGTAGAGCGCACTTCGCGTTTCAGAAGTGCCTTGAATACAACGAAACTCGCGCACCTACATTTGGTACTCTTTTAGTACTGCGTTAAACACACAAGAGCTACTACGCATGGAGACTACCTACTCCGCCTTCCCTGCACGGGGGTTCGATTCCCCCCATCTCCACATAAAGAAACTTCGCCGAAAAAATCGGTCGCGCGCTCCCGCGCGGTATAAAGTAGAGGGTGAGTAAAATCCCCGCCGGAATTGGAAACAAAAGCGAATTCGGTGGGTGGGCAAAATGAGAAATATATGGACTTGTCTCGCAATTGCGGGTTCGTTCCAATTTTTTTGAAATAGTCACGAATTTCAAAAAAATTGTCGAGTGAACGCAATTGCGAGGCTTTTTTCATATCCAAAATCCATTCCCGCAAGGGTTCGACCCAATTCTTTCTTTCGGCTCGGACAGATTGTAACCTTTGAGCAAGAGACACCTTTTTCCTCATCAACTCGTCTTTTTTCACAATATAATTTTCTTTTGGAATATTTCCATCTAAATATAAATCGATAAGGTTGTCGAGCTTTTTCTGCGTCTCTTGCTCATTCTGCCTAATCTGTTCAAGTAAACTTCCAGATAAATACTTTTCACTTTTCTCCCATTCGTCCGTTTTCTTTAACATAAAATCAGTCCATTCATCTGGAAGAGAGATTTTTTGGAGCTGTTCCTTTAACTCTAGAACGAGTAAATCCTCTCGCAAATATTTTTGGCTACATTTTCCTTTCTTCTTCGTACAACGATAATAACGATAACGACCACCAAGTTTACCTGTCGCCCACTGAGCAGTGATCATACTTCCACATTCACCACACTTTAATAATCCTGTGAAAGGAAAATTGTGACCTTCTTTTAATTTGCGATGATGAGATCGTTCTTTCAATCTTTTCTGCACAGCTTCAAATAAATCTGAAGAAAGAATTGGAGGAAAGCTTCCATCAAAATATTCGCCCTTGTGCTTCGCAAGACCTAGATATCCTTTTTCAGTAAGAATACGATAGATGGAAGCTTTCCCAAGTGGCGTTCCGGACCTTGTTGTAACTCCGTGCAAAGCCAAAAACTCCGCCATCGATTTGAAGCCGTGGTGTCCTTTTGAAAATTCTTTGAAAGCGCGAATAATAATCTTGGATCTCACTGGATCAGGTTCGATATTCCTCGTTCGCGAATTGTTCACATAACCAAAAGGCGCTCTGGTTAGCCACTCACCACGGCGGAGTTTTTGGCGGATACCTCGATCAATATTTTGTTTCAAATTATCAGAATAATATTTGGATTGTCCGAACGCCACTTGAAGCATAAACAGCCCTTGCGGGGTAGGTTCAAACCAAAATGTCGGAAAGCGTAAAGAAACCAATTTGGTCGTGTCTACAGCGTAAATAACACGCCCTCCGTCGATACTATTTCTCGCTAGTCGGTCAGGGTGCCAAGCGAGAATACCAACGCCGTTCATACTTTCAACCTTCGACATCATTTCGTTAAATTTCTCACGACCTGGTTTCTTTGCGCTTTTTGACTCTTGAAATTCCTCAATAATTTCAAGATTTTCTTTACGCGCGAATTCGTGTAATTCAAACAACTGAGCTTCAATACTCATAATCTGATGATCTTCATCCTCAGTTGATTTTCGCGCGTATAGAAAATATTTTGGTTTAATCATATAATTTTAGTTATTTTGGATATGAAAAAAGAAAAGTCCATATATTTCTCATTTATTGCACCCATGCCCATCCGAGCGTTTTCGCTTTTGTTTCCAATTCCGGCGGGGATTTTACTCACCCTCTACTTTATACCGCGCGGGAGCGCGCGACCGATTTTTTCGGCGAAGTTTCTTTATGTGGTGAATTGCTGTCCTTTGCGCGAACTTATTTTGAATCAATGAATGAAT
>CAZNZN010000013.1:0-5547 GCA_964577515.1 uncultured Candidatus Saccharibacteria bacterium
GTTGGTCACTACGGCGACCCTGCTGTTGCTCCTTGGACGATACTTCTCGGGATCGTTCCTGCGACAGCGCTCATGCTTATCATTTGTTTTATCAAAGGGGAGCGTCCACGGTGGAGCTGGGGCTTCCGCGAAAAAGTTGACGAAACCAGTCAAATACAGTAATCTACCAATCGTGTAGATCACAGACAGTGGGTCGCAGATACTGAGCTTAGGCGCAGAACCGCTATAAATATCCTACCGAGATCACTAATCTCTCCGGTACGCCGGACTATGACTGCACAGCGACTGTGCAGTTTTTCTGTACTGTCGTTATACAAATCATTAACAACACCATCGTATGGCAATTACAAAAGAAAAAAAGGTTTCTGTTGTAGCGTCATTCAAAGATATTCTTGCAGGAGCACAGTCAGTTGCCTTTGTGCAATTCGACAAACTTTCTGTGAAAGAAGCAACCGCGCTTCGTCGACAGCTCCGTGCAAACGGCGTTGCCTACAAAGTAGGGAAGAAGACATTGCTCAAGCGTGTCCTCGCTGACATGAATATCCAAGGAACCCTTCCTGAGCTCAAAGGAGAAATCGCTGTTGCAGCAAGTGCTGATCCACTTGCTCCAGCACGAGAAATCTTTGATTTCCAGAAGACACACAAGGATATGGTCACCCTCGTCGGTGGTATCTTTGAAGGAACATACAAAGACCAGCAAACGATGATGGCGCTCGCTACCATCCCATCACGTGAAGTATTGCTCGCACAAATCGCATTCCTCTTGAAGAGTCCAATGCAACGGCTTGCAATCGCGGTAAACGAAGTAGCAAAGAAAAAATAATTTATAACCTAATACTAGATAGATATGTCAAAATTTGATTTATTTCTTACTGAGCTCGAAAGTGCTTCAGTAATAGAACTCAACGATCTCGTGAAAGCGATCGAAGAAAAATTTGGAGTGTCAGCAGCCGCTGTTGCTGCAGCTCCTGCTGCTGGTGCCGGCGATGCTGGTGCTGAGGCAAAAGATGCATTTACTGTAGTACTTGCTGATGCAGGTGAACAGAAAATCGCAGTGATGAAGGTAGTGAAGGAAGCACTTGGTCTCGGGCTCAAAGAAGCAAAAGACCTCGTAGACGGAGCACCTGCAACACTCAAAGACGGTGCAAAGAAAGATGAGGCAGAAGCCCTCAAGAAAGCTGTTGAGGAAGCCGGAGGTAAGGTAGAACTCAAGTAACACTTACCGGAGGTCCTGAGCGTATGCGAAGGGCAAGGAGGTAAGGGAGAGCTTACATAAGCTTATCCTTTCAACACAAAAAACACTCGCTTGACGCGGGTGTTTTTTGCTATAGAGTAAAGAAAAAAAGCACAATGGAAAACAACCAAACACCCACTACGAGACTCCCGGTGCTCGTTGCAATGGTGCGCCAAGAGCTTGGCGCGCTGAATGTTTTTGAAAAAGAACTCCACACAATCGTAGACGCACCTGATTACGGCATCGTAAAAAAATACCGGGACAGAATCGAAAAACGTATTGAAGAGATGCGGCCACAACTTCTTGCTGTGCTGAAAGCGGCTATCGCCGATGCTACCGAGAAGCTTCCGGAAGCAAGAGGAGTGTTTTTTGGTCCTCCTACGTTAGACACTCCCGTGCCTCTGGATTGCCAGAAGAAGCGCAAGCGTCCCACCTTTGTAGACGTCTTTGCGGAAATCGTTTGTGGGCTACTGACAGAAAAGTACGAACCTGCTTCCGTGGTGGCGACTTTCACTGAAGGGGTTGCACATCCAGAGTATGTGAAAGTATTTTCTTTCCTGGACAATTACGGGGTCACTGTAGCGATCCAGGGGGAGAAAAACCAACATCTTCTGTTTACTATGCAAACGTTCGTTCCGTTTGTGGACTAAGTAGCTATCGCTGGCTGACGCCAGTGATTTTTATTTGACCCACTAGTACTTTTGCTGTATTGTTTTTGAAAATTCTTTTTTATGAACGAAACCTCAATAAGAGCCTTTGCTTTTCATAAAAGGCTTGAAGTGGTCCAAGAAAGAAAAAATCTTTCTGACCCAAGTATCGAGAAGATACAAAAAGATGTTGTTCGTATGCTTACCGCATATGCAAAAGTACCACTTTCGGAGTTCTTCTCCCAGCGGTACCTCCTCCCACTCCACCAGACGATTCCGTCTGAAGAAACAAATCTGGACAAAATAGTTCAGACACTCATGGACGCACTGCTGGTCCCTGAAAGGGTACAGGAAGTATGTTTTGTGAAGGAGATACCACCGCTCGGAGCAGAGCAACTTCTCGAAATTACCAAACAATATTTTGGCCCGTACCTCTCAACAAACATTCGCTCTGCGGGTGTACACACTTTCTTTGTGTGTGAAGCCAAAAGAGCAAAAAGTATTAAGCCCTCTTCGTGAGGGTTTTTTATTATTTCGGCACGGTTTCCACTTGCGCACAAGTGGGAGCGGGGGACTATACTATAGACGTTATTACGAGAGAAAAGAGAAGAGAGAAACCATGGATATTTTAGGAAAACTTCTAGGCGGTGTTGGTCGTGTAAAAATCATGCGATTGTTTTTGCTCAACCCAGAGCAGGGGTTTGAAACGAGTGATGTTGCTGATCGTTCTCGTCTTTCTATGTCAGTGACACGTCGCACGATGACCGGGCTCGTTGGTATGGGGTTTGTAAAAAAGAAATCTTTTATCAAGGAGGTGACTGATGGGCGAAGTGGCAAAATAAAAAAGAAACGAGTACAAGGACTGTTTCTCAATGCTGAGTTTCCGTATATTACAGAACTCAAAGGGCTTCTTATAGAAGGGGACTTTATTAAACAAGATGACATAGTAAAGCGGTTCCGCCCAGCAGGGAAGGTGCAGCTTCTTGTTGTCTCTGGTATTTTCACAAAGAATAGCGGGAGCCGCCTCGACTTACTCATCGTCGGAGATAATATTCGCAAAAGTTATATCCAGAAAACTATTGCAGTACTTGAATCAGAGCTCGGCAAAGAGCTTTCTTATGCACTCTTTGATACCAACGACTTCAAGTACCGTGTATCTATGTACGACAAACTCCTTCGTGATCTTTTTGACTATCCACACGAACGGTTGCTCGCTTCAAAGGAGTTTTCGGGATTTGTCTTTCCAAGCTAGTCACAACCTTTTTGGGAGGTGGTATACTATAGGTAATACTGTTTAGGGCATCCTACAGTAGTGAATTAATAGAGTTTTTCAATACGACGTTTACGTCTCATACATATGCTCATACAAACATGGAGTGAAGTCTTTCGAGTATCGTTGCAAGGCCTTTGGTACGGCTTTGTTGCGACATTCCCAAAGATCTTGCTTGCGGTTATTGTTTTCATCCTCGGGTGGATCGTTGCATCAACCCTTGGAAAGATTGTTACTTCTGCGCTCGACATGCTCAAGCTCGATAAGCTTTTCAAGAGCGCTGGTGCAGAAGAGGCACTTGCTCGTGCTGGATGGAAGTTGCACATCGGGAAGTTTTTCGGTGAACTTGTAAAATGGTTTATCGTTATTGTATTCTTGGTTGCATCACTCAACATCCTCAACCTTGATCAAGTGACAATCTTCCTACAACAAGTACTTGCGTACATCCCTAACATCATCATCGCAGCACTTGTGCTCGTTGCTGGTACTATCCTTGCTGACTTTGTTCGCAAACTCGTCTCTGGAGGTGCAGCAGTAGCACATGTTCGCTCTGCAAAGATGCTCGGAAGTATTGCGTACTACGCAATCTGGATCCTCGCTATTGTTACAGCACTTGATAAGCTCGGTATCTTTGGCTACTTTGGTCAAATCATCTTTACCGGTCTTGTGGTGATGCTTGCAATTGCGTTCGGTCTCGCATTTGGTCTCGGTGGAAAAGATGCAGCAGCACGCTGGATCAACCGTGTATCAGATGACCTCAACAACAACTAACCCTTTTCTGGGCTAGCAACAAAAACCCCCTTTCCAGGGGGTTTTTGTATGAGTAGCTCTGCCTGGCGGATAACGCTTGACATTGTTTTTGGCTTCGTATACAATGTGCCCACTTATGAGTAATCCGAAGAAGATAGCAACCAATATCTAGGGCATAGCCACAGACATGTTGCGCCGCCCTAGTAGGCGGCCTTTTTCGTGAAAAATCGTAAGCAGTGTTGTTTAACAACAAAATCCTGTCACTCACTTGTGTGTATGAGTAATACGCACTGCAGGTGTGAGTAGGCAGACACTGCAATGCGAAAGAAACGAGCGGTCGTTTTAAGTAGCGCAGTATAAGCATAGAAAAATGATTTCTAGATTTCCTAATAGGAAATTAAGAGCATATGGCGGATGCCTTGGTTCTACAGAGCGATGAAAGACGTAGTACGGCGGCGATACGCTTCGGGGAGGTGCCTAACAACCTTTGATCCGGAGATCTCTGAATGGGGAAACCTTGTAGTGCAAACCACTACAACTACACTGCATAAGACAGCGTAGTGCGCACCCTGGGAAGTGAAACATCTCAGTACCAGGAGGAAAAGAAAACAATGTGACGTATGTCACGATATTCCCTAAGTAGCGGCGAGCGAAATGGGAAGAGCCCAAACCGGAGCAACACTGAGTGTGTGATTACATAAAATTTATTTTGTGCAGTCGCGCGCTCTGTGTTGCTCCGGGGTTGTAAGGCAGGAGCGTCGTTTAACGAGAAAAGTCAAAAAATATGTGCATAGAAAAAGTTGTTGGAAACCAACACCATAGTGGGTGATAGTCCCGTATTCGAAATGCATATATCTTTTCTGCTCCTGTTCTTGAGTACTTCCGGACACGAATAGCCGGGAGGAATCCACCAGCACTAACTGGTAAGGCTAAATATCTTGTAGAGACCGATAGTGAACTAGTACCGTGAGGGAAAGGTGAAAAGCACTCCGAGAGGAGGTTGAAATAGTACTGAAACCATATGCTTACAAGGAGTCGGAGCGGGTATTTATATCCGTCACGGCGTGCCTATTGAAGAATGAGCCAACGAGTTTATGTGTGCGGCTTGGCTAAGGAGTAAAGCTCCGGAGTCGCAGGGAAACCAAGTGTTAATAGCGCGTAATTGGTCGTACACATAAGACCCGAAGCCAGGTGAGCTACCCATGAGCAGGGTGAAGTTCGCAGAAATGCGGATGGAGGCCCGAACCGGTTTGTCGTACAACGCATTCGGATGACTTGTGGGTTGGAGTGAAAAGCTAATCGAACCTGGTAATAGCTGGTTCTCTCCGAAATAGCTTTAGGGCTAGCGTCGTGTGTTCCTCTTGGGGGTAGAGCACTGGAAGGTTTCGACAGGGAGCAATCTCGCGACACCTATCAAACTCCGAATACCAAGGATTAAAAACGTGGCAGTTAGTCTACGGGGGCTAAGCTCCGTTAGACAAAAGGGAAACAGCCCAGATCTCTAAATAAGGTCCCTAAATTTACACTAAGTGCATCGTAAGGATGTGAGATTTCTCTGACAATGAGGAAGTTGGCTTAGAAGCAGCCATCTTTTAAAGAAAGCGTAACAGCTCACTCATCAAGAGATCTTGCGCCGCAGATAATCG
>CAZNZN010000014.1:0-4928 GCA_964577515.1 uncultured Candidatus Saccharibacteria bacterium
TTGCTGAGGCTCCTGTTTTCAAGACAGGTGCAATCGACCACTCTGCCACGCTTCCGTGGACAAATGTAGCACAAGCCCTATGCTTTTTCAATAGTGTGGTAGTCTTATCATATATATGACAGGGAAATACGTTGGTATCGATTTTGGGACAAAAAAGGTAGGAGTCGCACTTTCTGATGAAAGTGGTGCCTTTGCGTTCCCTTATGGGATCTTTCTTCCTAAAGATCTAAAAAAAGTACTTACTACATTAAAAGAGAAAGAATCAATTCAAGGAATCGTTTTCGGTCTCTCTGTTGCTACTAATGGGGAGGAGAACGAGGTATCCTCTGCTATACGAGACGTTGCGCGCTCTGTTGCAGCCATTGCTCCGGTGTATTTTCAACAGGAAATGTTTTCTTCGGTTGAGGCGCATCGATATCAAACAAGTGCGGGAGACAAAGACGATAGTGCTGCAGCTATTATCCTTCAACGATTTCTTGATAAAACAAAAAAATAGTCTAGAGTACATAGTATGGAATATATTTCAATCGATGATTTTAAAAAGCTAGATGCTCGTTTAGGAAAAGTGCTTGCAGCTGAGGCTGTTGAGGGCTCAGAAAAACTCATTAAGCTGACACTTGATTTTGGAGAAGAGCATCCGCGGCAAATACTCTCTGGCATTCGTGCTTGGTATACCCCAGAGTCGTTAGTAGGAAAGCAAATGCTTTTTGTTATCAATCTTGCACCAAGAACTATGATGGGGCTTGAATCGCAAGGGATGCTTATGGCGGTGGACGGTGTTGATGGGGCGCCAGTATTTCTTGTTGCTGACAATGACGCACGGCCAGGATCTCGTGTGAGGTAGCTATAGTAAAGCGTTAGACAATCTCGTATACTAAAGAGGTGAATCTTTTAACAAGATTATTTCCGACACCATCGTTTGTTCGCATCCCTACGGTAGGGCTCGACTTTTCTGATGCAACAATGCGTTTTGTTTCTCTTTCTATTACACCTAAAGGGTTACTTCCGCATCGTTTTGCTGAAATGAGTATTCCAGAAGGAGCAATGAAGGGAGGAAGAATTGTCGATACGCAAAAATTTGTCGCTTTCTTAAAAACAGTGCAGAGCCAGCACCATCTCAGATATGTGCACGTTTCTATTCCTGAGTCTCAGGTGTATTCAGTAACCCTTTCTCTCGATGCTGCTACCGAAAAAGATATTAGGGGGGCCATTGAACTTGTTCTTGAGGATAATATTCCACTAAAAGTAGTAGAAACAGTGTTTGATTACCATATTCTTTCACAAACTGATTCGGTAATTGTTGTACAGGTGGTAGCCATGGCATCATCTGTTGCTGATGCCTACTATGCTGCGTTTACCGAGGCGGGTATTATTCCGGTGAGTTTTGAATTGGAAGGGCAGGCGATAAGTCGAGCAGTACTTCCTCCAGAAGATACAGGCTCATATATGATTGTAGATTTTGGAGCAAATCGCACGGGGATTAGTATCGTGACTCATGGTACGGCAATGGTAACTGCAACGCTAGATTTTGGAGGGAAAATTCTTACGCAGACTCTTGCAAAAGAGCTGAACGTCTCTTTAGAAGAGGCGGAAAAAATGAAACGAGAAAAAGGGCTTAGTGGTGTAGGAGGGGAGAAGCAAGTTTTTTCAATACTTTCAACGTCTCTCTCTGTTTTGAAGGATGAAATAAACCGACGGTATATTTACTGGCAAGAACGAAAGAACCAGTCAGGAGATTTTCCGCGTATTGAAAAAATCTACCTCTGCGGAGGCCATAGTAACCTCGAGGGTCTTGACGAGTATTTAAGTGCAAGCCTCAAGATTCCAGTTCAACAGGTCAATCCTTGGGTAAACTGTTTCTCTGTCGACGAGGTTATTCCTTCGCTGACTAAAGAGATATCTATGAGCTATGTTACTGCAATAGGACTCGCGCTTGCTGATTTTATATATGATTAACCTTCTTCCGTACAAAGAAAAAAAACTGGTTGAGCGTGTCCGTTTTATACGGCTTATAAAAACTGTTTGTGTCGGGTTTATCGCCCTTCTTCTTGTTGTTGTTGTGCTCCTTGTTCCAACATTCTTGACAATAGATCATAGATATAAGCTCGCAAGCGATCAGGTGACGATGTTGGTAAAAAATGAAAAGATGGTTAGCGATGTTGATGTTGCGGTGTTTCAAAAGGATGTTGAAAGAGTAGAGCAGAAGTTGTCACAGCGTGCCGCTGTAAACCCTTTAGACTTTATTGCGACAGTCCGCGCACTTGTGCCAAAAGGGGTTGAAATAGAAAGGCTCTCTGCTACTGGAGGGATGATTTTAGAAGTATACGGTGTTGCATCTTCTCGGGAGACACTGCAGGCATTTATTGACACACTTCAGACTTCTCCTACTGTTGCTATGGTTGATAATCCATTATCAAATCTTTTGAAAACAAAAGAGGGTGATTTTAAAGTAACGATAACGTTTAAACAATAGGTATGAAATCAATTCTTAAAAAGCAGATCATAAGCCTCGTCATTCTTATAATTATTGCGATTATGCTTTCTCTTGGAGTGGGTATGCTTTTTAAATTGATCGAATCGCGCTCTTCTCGCGTTCAAGAAATAAAAGAGCAAATAGCCACATACGAAATCAATAAGCATGCGTTTTCAGACGAAACAAAAAAGATAAAAGAACTTCAGTTAAGATATCAAAACCTTGAAGGGTTTGTTGTTACTGAAAAAAAACTTCCGTCAGTGCTTACCACGATTGAATCACTTGCAAGTGCAAACGCACTCTCTCTTGATGTTACTGAGGTGGCCACTCCGATAAAAAATAATGTAACTACTCTCGTTATAGAGTTTACTGCACAGGGAGGGTATGATGCGCTGCAAACATTTTTTCAAGCTCTGACTCAACAGCCATATGCAATAGCGTTCTCTCGACTTGAACTTGTTGCAAACACAGCACAAGAAGATCTTGCCGCTGTTTCTACAAATAAAAAGTCGGTGCAAAAAGCGGTTCCTGTTCAAAAATGGAGAGCATTTGCAACGGTAACCATTTTGAGTTTTTAATATGTCACTATTTACACTTTCGGTACATAAAAAAAAGCAGATAAAAAAAGGGGGAAGGGTGAATCCTCATAAATTTTGGAACGTCTTTCTTTTGGGGGCACTCATTTTCTTTATTGTAGCTGTTGTGGGCACTACATTATTTTTTGTAAAAACTGTTGCTCAGCTTGATTCAACGGTACTCCCACGACTTGATACAGGGGTCCGCCCTGTTGATCGAATACAGCAACGTATTGAAAAAGCAGAGAAAGCAGTAGCCGAAAGAGTAGGTCGTGTAAATGAAAATTAACCCAGTTTCTTTTTACTGTGCCCCCGCTAGGAATCGAACCTAGAATAACGGCTTAGAAGTCCGCAGTTATATCCATTTAACTACAGGGGCGACGTTTATACTGTAACACAAAAAATACAACGGCAGGATTGTCCTACCATTGTATTTTTTGTTGTGCGCCCTGAGGGATTTGAACCCCCGACCTTCGCTGTGTAAAAGCGCTGCTCTACCACTGAGCTAAGAGCGCGTGTGGTACCGAGTACTATACCGCAGCATCCTGAGTTTTTCAAGGTTGTGTTAGGATACAGGTATGGAACCAGGCATTCTACTTGAAACTAAAGATTTTCTTGTTCTCAACAAACCAGCAGGGCTTATGTTGCATCCTGACGGAAAAAAAGATGTTGTGACCCTTGTTGACTGGGTTATTGGCCGTTATCCAGAAATGAGAGGAGTGGGTGAACCGGTGCGGTTCAATGATGAAGAAATTGATCGTCCAGGTATTGTTCATCGACTTGATGAAGAAACGTCTGGGGTACTTGTTGTGGCAAAAACGCAAGAAGCCTTTTCTCATTTCAAACGACAATTTATGGAGAGAGAGGTAGAGAAGGAGTACCACGCATTTGTTTGGGGGGCAATGAAGGAAGATCGCGGTACAGTGGATGCTCCAATTGGTCGAAACAAAAATGATTTCCGTCGTCGACATGCAGGGCGCGGACTTCGTGGTGAGGCAAAGCCTGCCCATACACAATGGGAATGCGCGGCTCGTATCATTGATGCCTCAGGAGAGGTGTTCTCTTTTATGCGTCTTTTTCCAAAAACTGGGCGTACACACCAGCTGCGGGTACATATGAAGTACTTACAACGTCCTATTGTTTCTGATCGTTTATATGCTCCGTCAAAACCAGAAGCGTTAGGTTTTTCTAGGGTAGCTCTGCATGCAAGAAAAATAACGTTTTTTGATCTGGAAGGGAACAGGGTTCTTGTCGAGGCCCCCTACCCAGAGGATTTTGCTCAAGCAGTTGCGAAATACGTCATTTCGTGATACAGTTTCGACCTGTATGGAAGACACAGCTCAAACAACCCAAGAAACATTCTCATTTACCCCTGTTGATGTAGAAACACGAAAAGCTCTTGATTTTGCATCAGGAGACAGTGTGCGTGTATGGTCAAAGATTAAAGATAAGGACAAATATCGTCTCCAAGCATTTGAGGGGATTGTTCTTGCTCGAAAACACGGCACCACCCCGAGTGCAACTTTCACTGTTCGAAAGGTTTCAAACGGTATTGGTGTTGAACGTATCTTCCCGCTATTTTCTCCGCTTATTGATAAGATTGAGGTAACAAAGAAAACAAAAACTCGTCGAAGTAAGCTTTACTATATTCGTGAGAAAGCTCTCAAGGAAATTCGACGGAAGATGAAACAAATCATTGGAGGAAAAGAAGAAGTTTTGGAAGAATCACAAGAAGCATAGAAAAGAACCCCGCAATATGCGGGGTTCTTGCTTGAAGTAGGAAATTTGGTATAGTACAAAACACAACAGAGATATATGTTGTAATGCGCAGGTGGCGAAACTGGTAGACGCACTACCTTGAGGTGGTAGCGCCCGCAAGG
>CAZNZN010000015.1:0-4348 GCA_964577515.1 uncultured Candidatus Saccharibacteria bacterium
GTACCACTTGCTGAGAGGTTGGTAGGGACTGTTGGTGGGGTGGTGTCGGTGGTGGAAACAGTGCCACCATATTCAAATGCACCGATGTCAGGAGCGGAACCGTTATATGGAAGCCCTACATTTGTTCCTGCGTTGATGAGGTCAGATCCTGCAGCGAGGGTAAATGCGGTGATTATAGGAAGAGAGCCATCGGCTTGACGAGGGTTAGCAAGTTGCGAAACATCGAGACTCACAAAATCAGCTGCTGAAGTTGTAAGTGCCCAGCCAGACCCCCCATCACTGTATCCTGTACCGTATGAGTTGTTTGAAGAGATACTGTTTGTACTCACTTCAACTTGACGATTCCCGTTTCCAAAAGAAAGGTTGTTCTTAAATGTATGTACAAGATTATTCCAGTGGAAGTTAAGACCTGTTACTCCGTTAGCGTAGCTCACGTTGTTATACAACTGTACTCGGTGATCTCCTTCGTTAATATGATATCCAGAATCTCTGTTATCTGCAGATACTGTATTTTGAACTACGCGAACAACTGTGTTTTGTAGTGTAGTTCCTTGAAGGAAATTAGAACCTAGCTTAAAACCGACTCCATTTCCAGCAGGAGTTGTTGTTCCGTACACATATCCGTTGTGCCATGCCCAAGAATTTTTGAAGGTTACAAGCCCTTTTGCTTCGAAAGTATCGAATCCGTCGTCCCCGTTGTTCCACGCTCGACATCCTTGTACAACGTTGTTTGTTCCTGTGTTGTATGAAATCCCCAACCCATCAGAGTCCCCCCCTCCGTTATAGTCAGTATAGTTGTTATGAAAATCAGAATTTAAAACAAGGTTGTTACTTGAATTGTTTTCAATATACATCCCATGGAAGTTATGATGTATATTGAGTTGCTCAAAAATGTTGTTGTTTGCATCATATGCCAACAATCCATCCTCAACGTTTCCACTTATGTTTTTATACCCCGTTATTTCAAGTCCTTTGAAATGAACATAATTTCCACTAAAGAATATTCCTGATCTATGCCAATAAATATCAGTAGTGTACCCTGTTGCAGAACGAGTGATTACCGGTGTCTCTCCAGGGTAAGCCCAGACCTTTATGAGGTTCCCTGCGGTTCCACTTTTGCCTACCAATCCTTGCTGTTTTGTATAGGTGTACGTTCCCCCACGGAGATAAACTGTATCTCCCGCAGCAACAAGCGCCCATGCTCTCTGAAGCGTGAAGCAGGGAGCTGTTTGGGTACACGCGTTAGCATCATTTCCTGTTGGTGCGAGATAATACGTCGCAGCATCTGCTCCTTTCGTGATAACAAAAAATGCTATCACAAAAGCAAAAAGTACCTTTATAAAATGAAGGGGCTTGAATTTCATATTGTTTTGTACACTAAAATAGTAATACTAATAAGTATACTAAAATACCAACCCGCAAGATACCCCTCCACGAGAGATATGCTATTGGTTCTTTTTTTCAAAATAGCACACAACAGATCGCCGCTTGGCGGGCTTCCCTTTAATATGATGCTGATGTGAAGCCTCCTTATGCATCACAATAAAATCCCGAGAGAAATATCGCTCAATGGCTTCATCATCCCATACGTATTCGTATACCTTGAGCCGTGGGTGTATATAGGCATTCTCTTCGTCAGCAGCATGTTTTGCGAGCAGCTCTTTCGTGTGACTGTCACGCTCAGCATAAAACGATTTGAAAAAGAGAAGTCCTTGAGGTTTGAGTACTCGTGCAACTTCCTTGATAAAACGTTCTCGTTCTACTTCTTTTAAAAAGTGTGAACTCATCATATCAAGCACTATATCGACACTCTCATCAGGGAGCGGGATATTCTCTCCAATAGAATGAACGACAAACGTAAGCTTTCCTCCAAACTGCTGCTTTTCTTTTGCACTATTTGCCTGTGCGATTCCTTCATCAGAAATATCATACCCAAAACCGCGTACGCGATACTCACGGTTGAGCCAAAGCAAGTTGCGGCCGTTCCCGCACCCAGCATCAAGGACGGTGACGTCTGGGCGAAGCACGTCTTTACCGTATTCTTTTTGTGCAAAACGCACAAACTTTGCAAGGTCAGCGCTCGCTTCTTCTGAAAGATTGAAGAGTGCTGGATCCTTGTATTCTTTATTCCAAAATTCTTTGAGACGTTTTTCGTTCATATAGTATTTGACATACTACATTAAAAATTGTAATGTTGCAAAAATGCAACTTATGGAAAAATGGTTTTTTGTTGAAGAATTACGCTATGGGTTTGTCGCTATATTTCATTCCTATGTACTATTTTGCACAGAAGAAACATTGTCTACAAAAGTTAAGGAGAAGTCTAAAAACTTTTTCGGAAACTTCCACAGTAGGAAAGTCTACGAACTAACCCCTTCTGGTGAACAAAAACAACTTGAAGATCCATCGCTATTAAGTAATTAAAAAACTGGAACGCCTGTTCCAGTTTTTTAATTATGCTTTTCTTTTTGCTTTTGCTCTCTCAGTTTCAGTGAGGTATTGTTTTCGAAGGCGCACATTTTGTGGTGTCACTTCAAGAAATTCATCATCTTGCATGATTTCGAGTCCACGCTCAATAGAAAGTAGGTACGGAGGCACAAGGTTGATAGCCTCATCAGTTCCTGACGCACGAACATTCGTGAGTTGCTTATTTTTCGTAGGATTCACCGTCATCTCTTCTCCTTTTGAGGTGTTTCCGATCACCATCCCCTCATACACTTCTGTCGCAGGATTGATATACAGTGTTCCACGCTCTTGGAATCCCCAGAGTGAGTATCCAAGTGCTTTTCCTGTTTCCATACTGATCATACTTCCCACATGACGACGAGTGATTTCCCCTGCGTATGGACGGAACCCAATAACCCGAGCCGCCATAATCCCCTCTCCTTTAGTGTCCACCATAAACTGTCCTCGATACCCAAGTAGCCCTCGTGTTGGCCCTTCAAACACCATACGGGTGATATTTTCATGCACTTTCATATCAGACATGATGAAGCCACGCATACCAAGTTTTTCGATGACCACTCCTTGGAATTCTGTCGGAGTATCAATAGTCACCTCTTCAAACGGTTCACTCTTTACACCCTCAATATCCTTGATGATCACGTGCGGTTGAGAAACCTGCATTTCAAACCCTTCACGGCGCATAGTTTCAAGAAGCACCGCAATGTGCATTTCTCCACGACCGTAGACCTTGAACCCTTCTGCTATACGGTTCGGATCAGCACTAAAATCCACCTTGAGCCCTACGTTCACCTCAAGCTCACGCTCAAGACGCTCGCGAATTTGTCGTGAGGTAACAAACTTTCCTTCGCGCCCTGCAAATGGTGAGTTGTTCACCAAGAAATCAAGCACAATAGTTGGCTCATCAATATGAATTGACGGGAGGAGCTCAGCATCTTTATTGGTAGTAATAGTTTCTCCGATGAAAATATCGGAAATACCTGCAATCATGACAATATCTCCTGCAACTGCTTCGCTCACTTCATCGCGCTTCATCCCATGGAATGAAAAGAGTTTTATAATTTTTGCTTGACGATCAGGGCGATCCACTGTTTTTACAAACACTGTATCTCCCACCTTGGCAACTCCTTCATATACACGCCCCACAGCGAGACGCCCAAGGAAGTTGTCGTACGCGAGATTAAAGGCCTGCATACGAAATGGTTTTGTTGTGTCGTTAGGAGCAACAGGAACTTTTTCTAAAATAGTTTCAAATAGTGGTTCAAGATTTTTACGCTCATCGTTTTCATGTCGCATAGCAACGCCATCGCGACCGATCGCGTATACCGTAGTGAAATCGAGCTGCTCATCAGTTGCACCAAGCTCCATGAAGAGCTCAAAGACTCCATCGTGGGTATGAGTGCAGTTCGCCCCCGGTTTATCAATTTTATTAATCACCACAATAGGCTTGAGTCCAAGCTCAAGAGATTTCTTAAGTACAAAACGTGTCTGCGGCATAGGCCCTTCTTGCGCATCAACGATAAGGAGCACCGAGTCGATACTACGAAGTACACGCTCTACTTCAGAACCAAAGTCTGCGTGGCCTGGAGTATCAACAATGTTAATCTTTGTCCCCTTATACATTACTGCTGTATTTTTTGCATAAATAGTGATTCCTCGTTCTTGCTCAATCGCGTTTGAGTCCATAGATGCACCGTCAAGTATTTCACCACAAAAAGCCAACATCTTATCAGTGAGTGTTGTTTTTCCATGGTCCACGTGTGCAATAATTGCAATATTTCTAATTTCCATATGTGATTAAAATAAAAAGCGACGATTATCCGTACACTTGAGCCAATGATCGGGATTGAACCGATGACCTCCCCCTTACCATGGGGGTGCTCTA
>CAZNZN010000016.1:0-2756 GCA_964577515.1 uncultured Candidatus Saccharibacteria bacterium
AAATAAAGACACAAAAGAAAAACGCATCAGGAGTCTCCTGATGCGTTTTTCTTTTTTAGCTATCTATTTTTGAGTTCTTCTATGGTGTACGGCTTGCCTCCCTCTATTGGAGCAGGTTGCTCCAGGAGTGGACGGTAACGGTTTTCATTTCTCGCGGGACCCCCAGTCAAAAGCCACAATACCCATAGTCCTATAAAAAGCAGTAGAAACCATTTGAGATCTTCCATATAAAGCAAGTATATCAAATCGTTATTGCATTTTGTGCAGCGCCTGGGTGAGCTGTTTCTCTATAGGGAGTGTTGTGTCTACCATACTTATTACTTCTCTAATCTGGTACTCTTTGTACCCCAAAGAAAGAAGCGCCTCCAAAAGATCTGTGTTTGTTTTCTGTGCTGCTTCAGCAAACCCTTCAGTTTTATCCTTTAGGTCAATCACCACTTTTTCAGAAGTCTTTTTCCCTATACCTGGAACAAGGGCGATTGCTTTTGCGTCACCTGTTTTGATAATTCGCACCAAATCGGGGAGCGGATAGAGTGACAGCATTGCCAATCCTGTTTTTGGTCCGACACCTGATACTCCTATAAGAACCCTAAAAAAGTCTCTTTCTTCCTTTTTCTTGAACCCGTAGAGTTCGTGCGCATCATCCTTGATCACTTGATGGATAAAGAGTGCCAGAGTCTCGCCTTGGGTGTACGTTTCAAGGATAGTAAAGACACTATACCCAATACCGCCAACAGAAAGCACTACTTCTTTATCGGTGTATTCAAGGACTGTCCCTGTAATATGTGCAATCATATATAAAGAATAATAGCAGAAAGCAGCCTTTTCTGTTGGTCTTGCCAAAGCACTGCTTTGTTGATATAGTGCAGTCACTTATGCCAATTACCAGAAATGCAAAAAAAGCGCTTCGCGTCTCGCTCCGCAAAAAAGCGGTAAATGATCGCACCAAAAAGACTCTCAAGGAGGGAGCAAAGGCAACAGAAAAGCTTGTTGCTGCAAAAAAATGGAAGGAAGCAAAAACACAACTTTCAGCAGCATACAGTGCTATCGATAAAGCGATGAAAAAGGGTGTAATCAAAAAGAACACCGCCGCTCGAAAGAAGGCTCGCCTTGCTCGAATCACAAAAGAAAGCAAATAACAAAAAACCACCTTTGAAGGTGGTTTTTTGTGGTATAGTTTAGGCTTAATGCACATTATGAAAATCGAAGAGCAGCTTGGTCGCACCTCCGACTATGGAGGATCACCCTTGGTGTAAAAAGCCCTGTTAGGGCTTTTTTGTTATACTTGCTTTATGCTATACGAATTCTACGGAGAAGAGTGTCCACATTGTCAAAAGATGCTCAAACTTACTGATACTCTTATGAAAGAGTTCCCAGAAATAGTCGTAACAAGAAAAGAGATTTGGCACAACAAAGACAATATGGAACTTGTAAAAAAACTTGATGCTAATGATGGGTGTGGTGGGGTACCCTTTTATTACAATGAAAAAACCAAGAAATGGCTTTGCGGGGAAGTGACCTACAAAGAATTAAAAGACTGGGCAGGAATAAATAGTTAAACGTCCCAACTAAGACTTGTTTGTCCTTTCGATAAGCAAAGCTTTCCGGGGCGCTCATCTCGGTCATAAAAATGAATTTTTATGACACTCGCTGTCCTCTCGGTAGGAATCGAACCTACATCATAACTTCCGCAAAGTTACGTCCTATCCATTGAACGACGAGAGGGGATAGTTAAAAACCGAGACGATCAAATAGTGCGACACTACGAGATTCTCGGAGCTCTTCTTCTTTTATGTTAGAAGAGAGTGCGTTGCGTACTTGCTCACTGGTTACCCCTTCAATAGGGATAGACAGTGTTGGAACAAAGGTTCCTCGTACGAGCAGTAATAGCTTACCTTGTTTCCCTGTATCGTCAAGCCAAAAGGCGGTAATGTTTTTGAAAGGAATAGTCTCTTCGTTTATCACAAGGGCGCTTTCAGTAATGGTGATAGAGAGTTGTTTAGGCTCCTTTTTTGCATAAATGATAGTCACAATACCTGCAATCACAATAAAAATACCAAAGAAAATATTTCCATAAAAAAATGAAACAACGGCAGTGAGGAGCGCAACAAGCCCTGCTGTCCAGATCCAGTCTGGATGACGAGCTTTTTTTTCATATTCAAGCGTTGTCCAAGAAAGAGGGGGCATAGGTATAGATATATTGTATCACGAGAAAAGCCTCCATTGGGAGGCTTTTCTTACGAAGGAGGTTAGTCTTTTTTATCAAGCTTATCAAGCCCCAGTGATTTTACCCCAAAGTACACAACAGCAGCGACAATCACGAAATCGACGAGTGTGCTTATAAACGCACCGTACTTCAATGATACAGATCCAAGCTGTGCTGCTTTGTCAGCAAGATCAACTTTTCCAAGTAGTGCTCCCACGAGAGGGTTAATGATGTTGTCTACGAGTGATGCGACGATTTTTGAGACTGCGCCACCAAGAATAAATCCGACTGCAAGTCCTACCACTCCCTGCGCTCGAAGGAAATCCATAAATCCTTGTAATTTTTTGTTCATAACAATGAAAAAGTTATTTTTTAGATAAACAAGTAAGAGATAGCTCTCTTGCGTACTAGTATAGTATTTTTGTAACAAAACAGCACACTTTTGTGTGCTGTTTTGTTAATGCGGAAGCGGTGAGATTCGAACTCACGGCCCCATTGCTGAGGCTCCTGTTTTCAAGACAGGTGCAATCGACCACTCTGCCACGCTTCC
>CAZNZN010000017.1:0-2603 GCA_964577515.1 uncultured Candidatus Saccharibacteria bacterium
TGTTGCGGGGCCCGGAATCGAACCGGGGCCTCAAGGTTATGAGCCTTGCGAGATACCTCTTCTCTACCCCGCGATACAATAAATGCTGTACCGCATCGAGGTCTTGATTGTACGATAAAAAAGGTAATTATGCAACATCTAGATGGCGATAGTGGTATACTTATTTTATATGAATATTCACCCTATTTTTGTACATTTTCCAATAGCTCTCCTCCTTGTCTATAGTTTTTTTGAAGTTGTTCGCATAAAAAAGTGGCAACGCACCACGTGGATTACACCGATTAAAGCCATTCTTGTGAGTATTGGGGTCTTGTTTGCTTTTGTATCCCTTTCAACAGGGGAGGCCGCTGAACACCTCATTGGAGATGTGCGCCTTCAATCACTGGTTGAAACACACTCCTTTTTTGCTACTGTAACAACCTATGTATTTCTTCTCATTGGGATAGGCTACATAAGTGAATATCTTTTAGCTTCGTCTTGGCAGAGTAAGATTCCTCGTCAAGTTCTCCGAATACTGCAATGGTACAGTCACTCTTTTATGGGGAAGCGTACCCGTGTGGTCGCTGCTATCATTGGAGGGGTTGCTGTCACAATAACAGGAGCGCTTGGAGGGGCTATCGTCTACGGGCCTGCAGCAGACCCTTTTGTGTGGTTTGTCTACAAACTATTTTTCTCTTTTTAAAGAAATATTGACTTTTTTATGTTTTTATATTAAAGTATGGCTGTTATTATTTAAATACCTACTTGTGTTATTGACCACTGGCGTCAGACTGACACGGTGGAAACAACACAATGAATCACAACAGTACCTCACGCGGAGGAAGTCCGCGCACTTCTTATTCAGCACGTCGTCCTCATATGGGCGGGCGTTTTTCTCGTAATTCTTCAGGGGCAGGGGCTGCACCAGGAAACACTGGGTATCGTCCTTCTCGTGGAGTCGGGGGGTCTCCTCGTTCGCGTTTCAGTGGCGGAACCCGCGGAGGATTTGGTGGACGTCGTAGTAGAAACGGTATTCGTAAAGACCGTATCGATACAGCACTCTTTGTTAACAAAGCAACAGTGCACGAAGAAGCACAGTATATTCCTAAAAATACATTTTCTGATTTTGCGATACATGAGCAACTTGCAAAAAATCTTGAAAAGAAAAATTTCATTGCTCCTTCTCCCATTCAAGACCAGGCCATCCCTGTAGCGCTCGAAGGAAAAGATATCATAGGTATTGCAAGTACTGGAACAGGAAAAACTGCAGCATTTCTTATTCCTATTATCAACCGTCTTATGAAAGATCGTAGTCATACTGCTATGGTACTTGCGCCAACACGTGAGCTTGCTCAGCAAGTACAACAAGAGTTTATCCAATTTACGTTTGGGATGCGCCTATTTAGTGTTGCTGCTGTAGGGGGGCTTCCTATTACTCGACAAATGAAAGAACTCGATCTTGGTGTGCATCTCATTGTAGGAACACCAGGACGAGTAAAGGATTTGATTGAACGTAAGAAAATTTCAATGAAAGATGTTGAGACTATTGTGCTTGACGAAGCTGACCGCATGCTTGATATGGGATTTATTGATGATATGAAATACATCCTTGGACTTATGCCAAAAGAGCGCCAAGGGATGTTCTTCTCAGCGACATTCCCTCCTGAAATTAAGAAGCTTTGTTCACACTTTCTCGTTGCTCCTGAGACAGTGTCAGTCAAAACTCGCGATACAGCGAGTTCAGTAGAGCAAGATATTGTGCGTGTTCCAAGAGAAAAGAAAATTGATGCGCTGCACGATATCCTTGTTCGTCCTGAAACAACAAAAGTAATTATCTTTAGGGAAACAAAACGTGATGTTGATCAACTTGCACGAGAGCTTTCAGCGCGTGGGTTCAAAGTTTCAGGGCTCCATGGTGATATGCGTGTACGAGAACGAAATCGTGCAGTGAGTGGTCTAGCACAGGGAACACTACAAGTGATTGTTGCGACCGATGTCGCTGCTCGCGGTATCGACATCCCTGATGTTTCTCATGTGATAAACTACGATACTCCTTCAACATACGATACGTACATTCACCGTATCGGGCGAACTGGACGTGGCACTAAAACAGGAATAGCGCTTACTTTTGTATAATATTGTTATAATTAATACATCAGATATGAAAACATTGTATCGAAGAATTGCAGATACGATACTCCTTCTCCACATAGTTGTGGTGGTGATTATTCTTTTTGGGTGGGCACTACCGCAACAGCTTTTTTGGATGTACCAAACGACTGTTATCCTCACCTTTGTGTTGGGAGTACTGCATCGTGGAACATGTATTCTTACAAAATATGAATGGCAGTTTCGAAGAAAGTACCAACTTGGTGAGTACAACGACAGCCTGTTTATACCGTTTTACTTGAAACGGTACCTTGGTATCGCTGTATCAGAAAAATGGTGGAACCTCTGTACTGCAACAATCATTAGTATACTTTTTCTTGTAGAAGTACACCGTATTTTCTTCTCGTAAAAGCTTGAAAAAACACTGTTTTGTGGTATCTTGTGAATACCTTTTGGTAGCGCCAATGTAGCTCAGTTGGTAGAGCACCCCCATGGTAAGGGGGAGGTCATCGGTT
>CAZNZN010000018.1:0-1517 GCA_964577515.1 uncultured Candidatus Saccharibacteria bacterium
TGCTTTTCAGTATCCCATTCATCAAAGTTGATATGTGCAATGAGTATCTTTATATCTTTCCGCGCACCAGGAAAGATGTCTTGTCCCGGAGGGGCTTTCAGAAACGCCGTCTCCGAGCTCTTACTGCTCGGTTGCCAGAGCAAGGTCAAAGGAGGAGCTTCTATCATACAAGAGGTTTTCCTCACTCTACTAGAAAATCCTTTTTTGTCAAAAAAAGACCCCGGTTATACCGGGGGTGCACCTTCTTCGAAAACTACTAAAGGGATGTGTTGTCGTATGGTGTGTTCTATTGCTTCCTTGGCTTGTTCCCAGCTGAAATGGTTCCACTTCATCATAAATATGGATTTTTTCTCTTCACTCATACTTGCAGTGAAGATGACCACATGTCCGTCAAATCCTGCCAGTTTTATCTTGCTGAGCAAAGTCTCCAAAAGCTCTTTTGCAGTTTCTGTTGGAAAGTACAGTGTTGCCGCATGTCTGTTGCGCGGGAAGGTCCATATGATTTTCATATGTGTTGCTTTATTTTTACTCTATCGAAAAATATCTTTTTGTCAAAAAGTAGAGAAAATAATTGTTTTTTGGTACAGTAGCTATATGTCAAAAGTTGTCACCCGTTTTGCTCCGAGTCCTACAGGCAAACTCCACTGTGGTGCGTACCGCACTGCTATTTTTGCGTATCTTTTTGCGCGAAAACATGGTGGCGAATTTGTTCTTCGTATTGAAGACACTGACAAAGAGCGCTCAACAAAAGAAAACGAAGACAACATCCTCGAATCGCTCACATGGCTTGGACTCGAGCATGATCGGTTTTATCGGCAGAGTGAACACGTCGCTCGCCACAAAGAAATCCTCGAGAAAATGATTGCTGACGGTCACGCGTATATCTCTCGCGAAGAAGCAAAAGACGGCAGTGGGATCATCAAAGAAATCGTTCGCTTCAAAAATCCAAATATTTCAGTGACCTTCCATGATGAGATCAAGGGAGAAGTGACGATGGACACAACTGACCTCGGAGATTTCGTTATTGCAAAAAACATACACGAACCACTGTTTCATTTTGCAGTAGTGGTAGATGATTTCGATGCGGGAGTGACGCACGTGATTCGTGGAGAAGATCACGTATCAAACACGCCTCGCCAGATACTCATCCAGCGTGCAATAGGTGCACCGACACCGGTGTATGCACACTTGCCGCTCGTCCTCGGACTCGACAAACAAAAGCTTTCAAAACGCAAGGGTGCACTCGCGGTGACTGAATATCGAGATAAAGGGTACCTTCCTGAAGCACTCCTCAACATGGTGGCAATGGTCGGGTGGAATCCTGGTACTCCACAAGAACTCTTTTCAAAAGAAGAACTCATCTCGGCGTTTGACCTCACAAAAGTACAAAAGTCTCCTGCGGTATTCAACGAAGAAAAGCTCAACTGGTTCAACCGTGAATACATCAAACATCTTTCACAAGAAGTATTTTGGGGTTACGCGCATCATGCACTCTATGGAAGTATTGTTTCTGATAC